>JBKCTR010000282.1:0-5221 GCA_046318755.1 Planctomycetaceae bacterium | reverse complement strand
AACACGGTTTCCAACGTCCAGGCCTTCCATCGGGTGGCCGGGGTCGAGAGCTACCCGGCGATTGGAATCATTCCCTATCCCTTCAAGCTCAACGACGTGTTGACGGTTGATCTGGCGGTGCGGGGTGACCTGCTGAATGTCTGGGTGAATGGCGAATTGAAGATCGCCTACAAGCTGCCCGTGGCCCGGCAACCCGGCCGCTTCGCGCTCTGGGCCCACAGTGCCACCGCCGAGTTTTATGAACTGAAGATCGAGCCGATCTCTCCCGAGGTGCGGTTGGTGTCCGACAGCAAGAGCCCGACTCCCTCGCCGTTTGGCGTGGTGACGAAAGCCGACGTCGAACAGCTGGTCGCCACCCTGCAGGCGCAGGATGGCAGCCGTCAGCAGGCGCTCGAGCTGGCCAAGTTAGAACGGCTGTCGATCGAAACGCGGGTGACAGCCGAGGTGGCCAAACACGCCAGCCCACCCGCCGCCGACGCCCCTGCGCTGGCTCTGGCGGCGGGGAAGGCCGAGCGCGAGCTGGCGGCGTACAAGGCCCGCCAGGCGGTCCCTCCGGCCGAGCAGGCCCTGACTTCGGCCCAGGCCGCGCTGACCCCCAAACCCGACGACGAAGCGGCGAAAAAAGCGGTGGCCGACGCCGAGGCGAAACTCGCCGCCGCCCGCACGGCCAGCGACGCGGCCACGGCCGCGGCCGCCAAAGACGACCCCACCTACACCCCGCTGGGAACGGTCTATCCGCAGACCACCTCGGGACGCCGGCTGGCGCTCGCCCGCTGGATTGTGGACCGGAACAATCCACTGTCGGCCCGGGTGGCGGTCAACCACATGTGGCTGCGGCACTTTGGCACCGCTCTGGTCCCCAGCGTCTTCAACTTCGGCCTGAATGGCAAACGCCCCACGCATCCCGAACTGCTCGACTGGCTGGCGGTGGAATTCATGGAGCGGGGCTGGAGCACCCGGGCGATGCATCGTCTGATGGTGACCAGCCGGACCTATCAACTGCAGTCGCAGGAGGCCGGTCCCGACGACCCGAACCTGGCCCGCGATTCCGAGAACCGCTGGTACTGGCGGGCGAACCCCCGGCGGATGGAGGCCGAGGTGGTCCGTGACGGGCTGCTGCACCTGGCCGGTCGGCTCGACGTTTCGCGCCATGGTCCCGACCTGGAACCAGCCGCCGCCGATCTCACCCCACGGCGCAGCCTGTATTTCCGTCACACCCCGGACGACCGGGCCCTGCTGCTGGAACTGTTCGATGCGGCGAACGCCTCGGAGTGTTACCAGCGCGATGAAAGCATTGTGCCGCAACAGGCGCTGGCCCTGGCGAATGGCGTCTTCGCCCAGGAACAGGCCCGGCTGGTCACGTCGAAGCTGCTTTCGGCGGCCGATCTGCCCGCGGGAGATGCCGGTGGATTCATCACCCGGGCGTTTGAGCATGTTCTCTCGCGTTCGCCGACTGAAGCCGAGCGCGCGCTGTGCGGGAAATACCTCGCCGAGCAGGCGGCGCGGTATGCTGGTGCGGCGGGCCTGAAGAAGGTGGCGACCGGACCGGCGGCCCAGGTGAAGCCCGCCGCCGACCCGGCGCTGCGGGCCCGCGAGAGCCTGGTGCACGTGCTGCTGAACTACAACGAGTTTGTCGTGGTGCGCTGAGGCGTTCGCCGCAGGCGCGAGTTGGTCTGCCGTCTGGTCTTTCTGGTTGGTCTCATGTCGACATTCCCCCGGCTTCCGTTTTCGCAGTGTGGTCGTACGCGGCGGGGCTTTCTGGCCGACTGCGGCCTGGGCTTCACCGGTCTGGCGATGGGGGCGATGCTGCAACGCGATGGCATCGTGCGGGCCAACGACGAGGCCGACTGGGTTCCCCCGACGGGCCAGCCGAACTTTGCCCCCAAGGCGAAGAGTGTGATCTGGTTCTTCATGCTGGGGGGGGTCAGCCACATGGAGAGCTTCGATCCCAAGCCGGAGCTGACCAAATACGCCGGGAAAACCGTGGCCGAGTCTCCCTACGGAGACACCGTGGTCAAGTCTCCCTACTACCGCCGCAATGTGCGCGACTTCGCCGGGACTCCCCGCGAATTGATGTCGACCATCTATCCGCTGCAGATTGGCTACCAGAAGCGCGGGCAGAGCGGGGTGGAGATCGCCGACTGGTGGCCCCACATCGGCAGCCACGTCGATGACCTGGCGATCGTGCGGTCGTGCTGGTGCACCGACAACGACCATGCCGCCCAGTACGAGTTCAACACCGGCCACCACATCTTCGATGGCTATCACCCCTCGATTGGGTCGTGGGTGCACTGGGGGCTGGGCTCGCTGAACGACAACCTCCCCTCGTTCGTGGTGTTGGGGGAGGGGCCCGATGTCTGCTGCGGCGGGAAGGGGGCGCACTCGGCCAGTTATCTGGGCCCGGTGCATTCCGGGGTGCAGTTGAAGATCGATCCCACCAATCCCCTGCCGTTCGCCTCGCCAGGGGTCGACGTCTACGAAGAAGAACAGCAGGCCGAGATCGACTTGCTGCAGTCGCTGCACCGCGCCTCAGCCGAGCAACACCCACGCGACTCGGCGCTGCGGGCCCGCATCCAGGCGTACGAGTTGGCCTTCCGCATGCAGCGGTCGGTGCCCGAGGTGATGCGGCTGGAGGGGGAGACCGAGGCGACCCAAAAACTCTACGGGCTCGACAACCCGGTGACCCAACCCTTCGGCCGCATGTGCCTCTCCGCGCGGCGGCTGGTTGAACGCGGGGTGCGGTTCGTGCAGGTCTACCACGGCAACGGGGGCGGGGGAGGCTGGGACGCCCATACCGATCTGAAGGGGAACCACGGCAAGCTGGCCCCGCAGGTCGACCAGCCGATCGGCGCCCTGCTGACCGACCTCAAGCAAAGCGGCCTGTTCGAAGACACCATCGTGGTCTTCGCCAGCGAGTTCGGACGAACTCCCGGTTCAGAACGCTCCACCGGGCGCGATCATCACCCGTATGGGTTCTCGGTCTGGATGGCGGGAGGGGGTCTCAAGCGGGGAGTGGTGCATGGGGCGACCGACGAACTCGGTTTCCACGCCGTCGAAGACCGGCACTACGTGACCGACATCCACGCCACGGTGCTGAAGCAGATGGGACTCGACCACCGACGGATGGAGATCCCCGGACGCAAACGCCTGGAAATCAAGCTCGGCAAGCCGATCGACGAGATCATCGCCTGAAACAGATTTCGCGGCAGCGAACCCCAGGCGATGGAGGAACGCCCCTTCCGGACCTGGCCGGTCCGTGGAACAGGCTTTTCAGCCTGTTCGTCAAAAAGGCGTGCACAGGTGGCACGCCGCCCCCTCTGCTGGTCGGCATCAAGAAATGGGATCGGCCGATTGATGCGCCGCACCCCTGGGAATCGGACTGACAGACCTGGAGGTCTGTCGCCACGATGGACGGGGCTCTGGATGCCCCGCGACGGACTTGTTCAGTCGAGCGAGAGCCGCGGCAGGTCGTCGGAGCGCGAGGCGGGGGCCTGATTCTGGGTTTCACCCCAGATACCAATCGCCACTCCCGCCAGCAGTCCGGCCAGATGCCCATCCCACGAGACCCCGGGGCGAATGGGGAGCAGGCCCCAGAACAGCGAGGTGCCGTAGAGAAAGGTGACCACCACCGACGCGATCAATTCGAGAAACCGCTTCTGCGCGAAGCCGACGGCAATCAGGTAACCCGCCAGCCCATACACCAGGCCGCTGGCCCCGACATGAATGGCCGACCGGCCGAAGATCCACAGCAAAATTCCCCCCAGCAAGATCACTTCGAGAACCACCTCGAATGCCTTCTGAGAATGGAACACCAGCAGAAAGCCCAACAGCACCACCAGCGACGCGAGATTCGCCAGCAGGTGACCCAACCCGGCGTGCAGGAAGGGCATGGTGACAATTCCCAAGAGTCCGCCGAACGTCCGCGGCACCAGGCCGTAGACGTTCGGATCGAACCCGGGAATCCAACTGACCAGGTAGCCGACCACCATGGCCGCGATCAATCCCACACTCCACGAGAGCTGCGGTGTGCCATTCATGAGCACAGGCTCCCGCCGCAGGGGTCATCGACAACACGGCCACGCGAGGTCATGGGCACCAACTCACTGGTCACACGAGAGCCACCCGGTTGGGAGCGGCCTTGTTGGGGACTACCGACTTGGGCACTGCTCACTTGGGAACAGGCAGCACGATCAGGGCGTTTTCGGCGAAAGTCGCCTCGCCCGCCTTGTCGTTCAGCTTGTACTGCACCTTCAACTGCTTCATGACCCCGGGGGCGGGGTCGCCACCGAAGGCCCCGTTGTAGTTGTCTCCGGGCAGGGTGATCAGCGGCAGACCGGCGGCGTGCTTCCGCACCACCTCGGTCACGTCCTTCTGATTCGTCCCGGCCCCGTAGGTCGCCTTCACAATCTCGACCTTGGCGCTTCCCAGATCGAGCTTCTCGAGCAGGACCTTCGCCTCGGGAGCCTTCGCCCCCAGCTTGGCGGTGATGGCCAGCGCCGTGTTGCGGGCCTCTTCCTTCAAGGCGGGGGTCTTCTCGGCATCAATCGCCATCTTCAAGCCCCCCACGCTGGGATAGCGGGCCAGAATGCCCAGCACCATTTTCTGCTCGGCGGGCTGCTTGGCGGTGGCCAGGGCCTGCTTGCACATCGCCAGCCGTTCGTCCTCAGGCAGCACGAACTGCAGGGCAATGCGGCGGTAGCCGCGCAGCGCCCGCAGCTTGTACGCGTCGGGACCAGCGGTCGCCAGATCGAGCAGCACCGGGGCCGCGTCGGCGGTCATCCAGGTTCCCAGGTGCTTGGTGCTCAGGTCCTGCAACTGCGGATCCTTCCCCTTGGCCGAGTCGGCCATCGCCTTCAGAGCCCGCGTCCCGCCGACCGCGGCCAACGTGTCGAGCAGCGCGGGTCGGGCCCCCTTGGGAGCCTTGTCGAGCTGCAGGGCCAGAGCGTCGGCACACCCTTCCCGGTCGGGCATCCGCACGCTGGCCGTCTTGAGGGCCAGCAGCGCCTGGGTGGCGTGGGCTTCGTCCTCGGCTTTCACGACCTGGTCAATCAACAACGGCAGGCGGTCGAGTTCGACTGTCGCTCCCAGGGCGGCCAAGGCGGCGTTACGCACCGATTTGTCCTTGTTGTCGAGCGACGTCATCACCTCATCCACTGCGGGAACCCGTCGGCGGGCAATCAACCCCAGCAGCATGGGCTTGAGGGTGTTGTCGGCCTTGGCC
>JBKCTR010000281.1:0-3938 GCA_046318755.1 Planctomycetaceae bacterium | reverse complement strand
CACCGTCATCGTGGGAGACATCGCGGTCGAGCGGCTGCCCGCCGGTTTCCTCGCGCTCGTCCGGCAGGCCGTCGAAGAGCGGGGGCTGGTGCTGATTGTCGCGGCGGGGCCCCGGGCCACGCCGCACGCCTGGTCCGAAAGTGACCGCGAGCTGTTGCCCGTGCGGCTGGCCGCCAGCACCAACGGCGCGCTTGCCCCGGTTTACAATCCCTATCGCCTGGCGGTCACTCCCGAGGGGGAACTGCACGAACTGCTGCGGCTCTCACCCGACGCCGGGCAGAACCGCGAGACCTGGGAGCGGATGCCCCCGTTCTTCTGGGCCGCCGCGTGCGAGCGGGCCAGCCCGGCCGCCAGTGTGCTGGCGGTGAACGGCAGCGTCGAAAATGGCTTCGGCAAACAGCCGTTGATTGCCTGGCACTTTTTCGGAACCGGGCGGGTGCTGTTCGTCGGGACCGATTCGACGTGGCTCTGGCGTCAGAACACCGGCGACCGCTACTTCTACACCTTCTGGGGTCAGGCGGTGCGGTTTGTCGCCCGGCGCGATCCCGACGAGGGAAAGCGCAGTCGGCTCGAGATCTCTCCGGCACGGGTCCAGCCGGGCGAGGCGACCCGCCTCGAACTGTGGGGAGTGAACACCGCCGGGGAACCGCTGACCGAACCACGCGTGGCGGTGCAGATTGAGACTCCCGACGGTACCCCGGCCCAGGTCGACCTCGCGGCCGACAAGCAGCAGCCCGGCCGCTACACCGGCCGGTTCGTCCCCACGCTGGCGGGAGACTATGTCGCGATGTTCGACCCCGGGTCTGGTGCCGATCGGGCCGAGGCCCGCATCAAGGTGCTTCCCTCGACCACCGAACTGCGCCGACCCAACCTCAACCGGGTCGCCCTGGCGGCCTTGGCCACCGGCTCGGGAGGGGAACTGCTGGAGCTGACGGCGCTTGACCGGTTGCGCGAGCTTTTGCGAGGAACCCCGGGGACCAGCCAGCTCTACCGCGAGAAGACTCTCTGGGACAATTGGCTGATGTTGGTGCTGTTGGTGTCGGTCTACGCGCTCGACGTGGCCCTGCGTCGGCTGGCGGGATTGACCTGAGGGGTGGCGGGTCAGCCGCCACCGGTGGTTTCTGCACTTTCTTCGTCCCGTGTGACATGCCACATTTTCTGCTGTTCTATGAAGGCGCCCCCGACTATCTCGCCCGGCGGGGAGAGTTTCGCGCCGAGCATCTGCACCGGGCGTGGGCCGCACAGGCCCGGGGGGAACTGGTGCTGGGGGGGGCCTATGCCGACCCGGTCGACGGGGCCCTGCTGATCTTCCAGGGGACAGACGCGCGGGTGGCTGAGCAGTTCGCCGAGAACGACCCGTACGTGCGGCACGGCGTGGTGGCGCGGTGGTGGGTCCGTCCCTGGACGACGGTGGTGGGAGATTTGGCCGAGACTCCCGTTCGCCCGGCGGGGAGTTGAAAAGAACACAACGGCGGCGTCACAATGGAGATTGTTGTTGAAGTCTGCGAACCGCGGGCCCGCCGTGGGAATAAACCCTGGGTCCCGCGCATCACACCTGTATCCCGTTTCCACGGGACACGTGCTTTTTCACCTGCTGCGAAGGAACAAGACATGTCGCTGAAGACGATTCGTTCGGTCGCCCTGGCCACCCTGGGTGCCGTGGTGTTGAGTGTGGTTGGTTGTGCCCCGGCTCCCTCGGCTCCTCCGGCCAGTGGCAGCGCCAGCACCCTGCCGACGAACGGCCCCCCCTCGACCGATCCGACCGGAGCGGCGAAGCCGGCGGCCGCCGCTGCCGACGACCAGGCGGGCTCGACCACCGGCGCGACAGAGTCGTCCGAGAAGTAGGCTTCGGCCGCCAAGCCACTGGCGCACTTCCCACGTGGATTCCACGCGGGTGCTGCCCAGCGAAGCGATTTTCACCGGCTGTTCCTCGACACGAGGGGCAGCCGGTTTTTTTACGTCGGGAGGGTCTCGATCGGGGTGATCTGCGGGCACCATTCGCCATCCGCCGTTCCCCCTGCGCGGGGTCCGTTCCCGGAACAACCGTTGGTCACCCTGGAGGACGAACCGCTCGGCAGTGCATCCTGTTCCCCTCCCAAAGTTTGTTTCAACATCAGTTGTTCAAACAGGCATCTCGACTTAAACTCTTGTGCGTGAGGCGGAAGGAGCGGTGGGCCGCACTTGTCTGGGTTGAGGCTGAGGGGGGGAACTGCGGCACTCCCCATTGGTTCCCGCACCGCTCACTGTCTTGAATGTCCAGCCGCATCACTTCTGCGGACCGGTCCCCCCGCAGGCAGCCGCTACTCTGTTCTGTTCCATGACCAACACGCAGCTTGCCGAACAGTTCTTTCTGCAGATCGCGGTCATTCTGCTGGTCTGCCGTTTGGTGGGGGCCATCGCCCGCTGGTTTGGGCAGCCTCAGGTGGTGGCCGAGATGATTGCCGGGGTCTGCCTCGGCCCCTCGCTGCTGGGGCTCTGCTTCCCCTCGCTGCAGTCGTTCCTGTTCCCCTGGGACCGCACCATCCGCGACTCGCAGAGTTACATCTATCCGGTCTCGCAGTTGGGGCTGGCCCTCTACATGTTCACTGTGGGGATGGACTTTCGTCTCGACATTGTCCGCTCGCGCTGGACCAGTTCGCTGGCGGTCTCCCTGGCGGGGATGCTGAGCCCGTTTGTGCTGGGGGCGGGTCTGGGGCTGTATTTCCAGGGGTCCACCGACCTGTTTCCGAAGGACAGTTCCGCCTGGGCCTCGGCCATTTTCCTGGGGGCCTCGATGTGCATCACCGCCTTCCCCATGCTGGCCCGGATCATCCGTTACAAGGGACTGAACGGCACCCGGATGGGCACGGTCGCGATTGGGGCCGGGGCGATTGACGACGCCTGTGCCTGGTGCCTGCTGGCGGTGGTGCTCTCGAGCATTGAAGGAACCCCCACCTCCGCCCTCAAATCGATCGGCGGGGGGCTGCTGTTCCTGCTGGCCATCGCCTTCGTCCTGCGGCCCTTGTTACTCAAGATGCAGCGCTGGCTCATCCGCGATGAACAGGTCAGCGAGGCGGGTTTGGTCATCTGCCTGGTGCTGATGGCCCTGGGGGCTCTCGCGACCGACAAGCTGGGACTGCATGCCGTATTTGGCAGTTTTCTCGTCGGCACCGTCATTCCCCGCGGCACTGTCGTCCGGGGAGTGACCGAGCGGGTCGAGCCGCTGACCGTCGCGTTGCTGCTGCCGATGTTCTTTACCTTCAGCGGTCTGAACACCCGGATTGGGCTGCTGAACTCGTCCACACTGTGGATCGAGTGCCTGCTGGTGCTGGCCGTGGCCATGGTTGGCAAGGGAATTTCGTGTTGGCTGGCCGCCCTCGCGACTGGCATCCCGAATCGCGAGGCCCTGGGGATCGGCGTCTTGATGAACGCCCGCGGACTGATGGAGTTGATCATCATCAACATCGGCCGCGACAAGGGGCTCATTTCCGACCAACTCTTCGCCATGCTGGTGATCATGGCCATCGTCACCACCCTGATGGCCTCTCCCCTGTTCGACCGCCTGACCGGTTCCATCAACCCCGCCCAGACCGACTGAGGACCAGCGACCCCATGACTTCATCGATCGCTTGTGTAGTCCGATGCCCAATCGCGCCGAGCGTCTTGAAAACCATCGGCATGGTCCTGGCGAGCACACTCAGTCGACGCGATGGCCTTGGTGATCGGGCCGTGACCTTGGGGACAAAAAACAACTGTCTTCGCCGCAAATCTCTCGCCAACCCACCGCCTACCTCGGAGAGGTGACTTCTCTCAGCCCCGAGTGCCGCCTCAGCGGCTACCCGGCGAACGCGATGCCCACCGGACCTGAACCCTGCAAGCGGTTCCTTTCATCCATCGTGGGCTGGCTCAATGATCGATCCCCATTCATCAGATGGGGCGTGGAAAGCAATCCTTACAGG
>JBKCTR010000280.1:0-8006 GCA_046318755.1 Planctomycetaceae bacterium | reverse complement strand
GCAGGGTGAACTGTCCCCAGACGATCGCTCCTTCCAGGTTCCCCACAACGGCCGAACCGGCCGCGAGGTTGCCCGAGTCGATCAGCCGGGGCCCCTCGTGGATTTCGGGGCGGGTCCGCACGCGGATCACCCCATCCTGGTCCTGCGTGTAGAGCACCCCCATCCCGGTATGCACCAGGTACCGGCCATTCGACGATTCGTCATAGTACGGCAGCCACGTCCCGCGGCCGCTGATGCGATAACCCTGGTTGTCGTCGATGCGCTCCTTGATCGACTCCGAGATGCTGTCGAGAAAGATGCCGTACGAAATGGTCGCCCGCTGGTCTTCGGTGCAGTTGTAGGCGGCGATCCCGACTTCGCGGTCGGGAGTGAAAACTCCCTGCGTGGGGATGGACCGCTCGAGAAAGACATTCATCGTGTCATTGGTCACCTGCTCAAGACCGAACGGCACGAAGAAGTTCCCGATCCGGGCCCGGCCAATGACGGGAATCTCATTGATCGAGAAGTACGCGTCTATGACTTCGGGAACCAGCCACCCGACCGAAGTCTCGGAGACCGCGGGAGGTTCCAGCGTCATCTGCAGCCGGAAGTCATACACGCCATAGCCCTGTCCGTCGGCCACCAGCCGCAGACGCCGGAATTCGAAATAGTTCTGCGCCCCCTGGATCGAATCGGAGGCACTGGGCCAGAGGATTTCTTCCAATTGGACATGCCCGCCCAGCTTCACGTTCCACTTGTCGTTGGAAAGATCCTGCCAATCCTCGGCCTTGCGGGTCTCGGCCTCTTTCTTCTGTTTTTCCTCGTCCTTCTTTTTCGCCTCGTCCGCCTTTTTCTTCTGGTCCGCCTCGGTTCGTTTCTGGTCCGCCTTCTCGAGCTGGTCGAGCCGGCGCTTCATCCGGTCAAACTCGGCCCGCATTTCGGGCGAGAAGGCCTGGTCGATCGGTCCCCCGTCCGGTATGGGGGCCCCACCAGCCTCTGAAACGTCCTCTTCGTCCGCGCCGGAATCTTCCTCGAGGAAGAACGGCTGCGCCTCGTCGTCTCCGCGGACTGGCGCGGCACTCCCGCCGCAGATCCACAGGGCTGCCGTGACCCAACACGCCAGCCGACCGGTACGCCACAACTCCGAACGCATGATGAGGGGTCACCTTTCCGGGTCTGCGCTGCCATCCGCCCGCTGGGCTGAGTTGGAAATCCTGCCCCAGGGGAATCTCGTAAGGCCTCCGGAGGTCCGGTGAGCGTGCCAAGGACAGGGTGTTCCCATCCCAAACGATATTTCGGCAAGCTGTATCGATTGAGTTGAGATTTTCGAATTTGCTGACTGCAAATGGTTACGTCTGTTCATTTTCTCGGCGGGTGGGCCTGATCGGCCGGACGACTGCCAGCCGATGCTGGGCGATGCAATACGAGTCGTATGTATACATTCCGGAGCTGCGGCCCCGCTTGTTCCCCGCCAGCGGGGGGGGTACGCTACCCGCAATGACCACCGAGAATTTGGCGGAACTGCTGAGTGAGTTCCAGGATCGGGGCGAATTGCTTCGGATCGCGGTCGAAGTGCAGCCCGACCTCGAGATCGCCGAGATCACCGATCGCGTCTGCCGTTCGATGGCCCCCTCACCGGCCCTGCTGTTCGAACGGGTTGCCGGAGCCTCGCTGCCTGTCGTCACCAACCTGCTGGGGAGTGAATGGCGGATCAGCCGGGCCCTGGGAGTGGGCTCGCTCGATGAGGCGGTCGCCCGTGCGCAATCGCTGGCTCAGCCCGACCGCTCGGAGGGCTGGCTCGACAAGCTGAAACAGGTCGCCCAAGGGAACATCTGGACCCAGTTCGAACCGCAGACCATCCGCAATGCCCCCTGCCAGCAGGTGGTCCGCCTCGGCTCAGACATCCGCCTCGCAGACCTCCCCTTTCTGCGGAGCTGGCCTCGGGAGCGGCGGGCTGGTTGGACCAACACCCTCGTCCAGGCCCGCGGTCTCGAGGGGAGCGTGCACGCTGAGCGTCTGGATGTGGCGGTCCGCGATGAGCGGTCCCTGCTGGTTCCCCTGCATGGCCAAGACCGTCTGTTGGCCCTCTGGCGGCACCACCGTCGTGCCGGGACCCGGTTGGAGTTGGCGATTGTCCTGGGAGGGGCTCCCGCCAGTTTGGTCGCCCAGGGGGCCTTGCTGCCGGCCGACTGGCACCCCCTGTTGGCCGCCGGACTCTGGCGCGGCCAACCGCTGCAGCAGGTCAAGTGCCGGACGATCGAGTTGGAGGTGCCCGCCCAGGCCGAGCTGGTGCTCGAAGGACACATCGAACCGCACGAAGAGCCCGAGCCCATGGGTCCGCAGGCCAGTCATACGGGGTGCTACCGCACGCGGGGTGTCGGACCAGTGGTCCACCTCACCGCCGTCACCCAGCGGGCCAATCCCGTGGTGCCCCACTGTGTGTTTGGCCGGTTTTCCCCCGAGGAATACTGGCTCAATCAGACGGCCATCCGCCTGGGATTGCCCCTGTTGCGGAAACTGCTGCCCGAGGTGGTGGATTGGGGTGTGCCCCGCTCGGCCACCCGGCAAAACACGCTGTTTGTCGCGATTCGCAAGACCCGCCCCGGACAGGCCCGCCAGGTGCTGTCGACCTTGTGGGGGTTGGCTCCCCAGTTGCTGACGCGACTGGTGGTGGTGGTGGATGCGGGTGTGAATGTTCACGACGCCGATGCGGTTTGGAGAGCTGTGGCGTTGCACTGCGTGCCGGGCCGCGACACGGTGGTTTACCAGGGACCGGCTTACGATCCCGACCCGCCGCCCCCACTGCGTCGGGCGAAGGGGACCGACGATTCGGACCTCCTGGATTCCGGAATCTTCTCGACCAGCGAAGGACGGGCGTTGGGGTTTGACGCGACGCGGAAGGAACCGGGGGAAGTCTCGGGAGGAGGGGGGCCCGAGGAACTCGAGATGTCTCCCCAGGTTCAAGACCTCGTCACCCGCCGGTGGGGGGACTCTGGTTTGTCTCCCATCTCGCGACCCGGGTGGTAGGGTCGCTTCTTGAGGATCCGTAAGGGATGAACGCTCCTGTGTCTGCCCCCCCTGTCGACAAATCGGGCGATCGAGTCCGCCAGATGTTTGGCGAGATTTCGTCGCGCTACGATTTTCTCAATCACTTCCTCTCGGGGGGGACGGATTACTACTGGCGGTGGCGGACGATTCGCGAGGCACCTCCCGAGGGGTCGGCCCCCATTCTCGATGTCTGCACGGGGACCGGAGACCTGGCCCTCGCGTACTGGAAGGCCGGGCGGGGAAAGATTCCGGTCACCGGGGCCGATTTCACCCCCCAGATGCTCGACATCGCCCGCCAGAAGAGTGGTCGGGCGACCGCCTCGCAGACGGGGGGCGAGGCCGCAATCGACTGGATCGAAGCCGACACGATGGCACTGCCATTCCCCAGCAACCACTACCAGTTGGTTTCGGTCGCGTTTGGACTGCGGAACGTCTGCGACACGCGGGCGGGCCTGCGTGAGATGTTCCGGGTCTGCCAGCCGGGGGGACGGGTGGTGATTCTCGAATTCTCGATGCCCACCAACCGCCTCATCCGCGGTGCATATGGGTGGTACTTTCGCAACATTCTTCCCCGGTTGGGGCAATTCCTGGCCCGCAATTCCCAGCAGGCTTACAACTACCTGCCGGAATCGGTGGGGCAGTTTCCGCAGGGAGACGAATTGGCCGGGATGATGCGCGAGGCGGGTGCTGCGCGGGTCCGTTACCTGCCCCTGACCTTCGGCGTGGCCACTCTCTACATTGGTTGGAAATAGTCGCAGATGGCCAATTACGTGCTTGCCGTCACCGGAGCCAGCGGGGCGATTTATGCCGTGCGCCTGCTGCAGGTCTTGCTGTCGGCCGGCGAATCGGTCCATCTCTGCATTAGCCAGTCGGGGGTGCAGGTGCTGGGGACCGAACTGGGGCTGATGGTCGACCTGCGTCGCTTCTCGATCAGGCAACTGTTCCCGCAGGTTCCCGAAGAGGCGGTGGAGGCCCCGGCCGAACTTCCGCTCTATGGGGGGTTTCGACCGCTCCCCAGTCCCATGCGTCTGGATCGCCTGAAGTACCACCGCTTCGACGATTTCTCGGCGGGTATCGCCAGTGGGTCGTTCCTCACCCGGGGAATGGTCATCTGCCCCTGTTCGATGGGGACTCTGGCCAGCCTGGCGGGGGGGCACTCCGAGAATCTCATTCAACGGGCGGCCGACGTGCACCTGAAGGAACGTCGCAAGCTGATTGTCGTCCCCCGGGAAACCCCCATTTCGAGTATCCAACTCGACAACATGCGGCGTCTGGCCGAGGCGGGGGCAGTCGTCCTGCCCGCCATGCCCGGCTATTACCACGGGGCGCAGACGATTCCCGACCTGGTCGACTTCGTGGTGGCCCGCATCGCCGATCAGTTGGGGGTGGAGCATCGCCTGATGAAACGCTGGGGAACCCCGTCAGATCCGGCCTGAACAAGCGGGGCTGAGGTCCTTGGGGACGGTGCCGACGCCCGCGCCGACGGGCCATTTGCGTCGCTTCCCGCGATCTGGTTCAATTTGGGCGTAAGGGAAGCAGTCTGGGTGGCGTCGTCTCTGTTTGTCGGAAACCCCATGAGCAAGTTTGTCCAGTGCGTGGTGCTGTCGCTGTCGATTTGCGGCCCGGCCGGAGGGTTGTTGGCTGCCGGTCCGGAATACCCGTTGGGAGTGACCGCCGACGCCCAGGGGACTGTCTACCTGGCGGACCGCAATCTGCCCGGGGTCTGGAAAATTGCTGACGGGAAACTCTCGCTGGTCTTCCAGGCGTCGAAGAAATTCCGCACGCCGCTGAATGCGGTGCGTTGCCTGGCGGTCGATGCCCAGGGGCGGTTGTACGCGGGCGATTCGTCCACCCGCGAAGTCTATCGCTTCAATGCCCAAGGGCAGCCCGAACCGTTGGCCAAGGGAGGCGTGGGTATCGCCACCGCCATCGCGTTTGATCCGGCCGGCAATCTGATTGTGACCGACCTCGAGTTCCCCGGTCGGGTGCTGCGAATTCCCGAGGCCGGGGGCGAACCGACTGAGATTGCCCAGGTCAATGCGCCGCGCGGAGTGGCCGTCGATGCCCAGGGGACCATTTGGGTGGTGACCCACGGCAAAGACCGCCAGGTGGTCAAGATTGGAGCCGACAACAAGGTCACCACCGTCGTCTCGGGTCGCCCGTTTGAATTTCCGCAATCGATCGCGCTGGACGACCAGGGGAATGCCTACGTGGCCGATGGATATGCCAAGGCGATCTGGAAGATCACTGCGGATGGCAAGTCGGCGAAGCTGGTGGAGGGATCGGGACTGTCGCATCCCGACTGTGTCGCGCGGCGTGGGGCAGGGCTGGTGGTCGTCGATCCGCGGGCCCTCAAAGACACTCCGGGATCGACCGGTGTCTATGAGGTGTCGCTCGACGGCAAACTGACCCCGGTCACCTATGAGGGGCCGTGAGGTGGCGGTACGGGGGGAATGGCGCGGTGCACAGTCGGAAGAGTGGGTTGGTCCATTCTTCCACCACGGGCACCCGCGATGATTGAATACGATCGTTTCAGTTGGTGGCGGAACACCTTTTCGTGGCGTGGCACAGCCCTGCCGCTCGCCTTTCCGCGCATCGCGATCGCCACCACCTTTTGTCTGCTGATCGAGGCGGTGTACGAGCTCGGTCTGTACGAGCGGCTGGTCGACGCGAAGTTTTTTCAGGGGTTTGATCCGCTGGCCCACACCGTGCTGGGCTCGCTGATTGGGTTCCTGATCGTCTTCCGCATGAACGCCTCCAACGCCCGGTACTGGGAAGGGCGGTCATTGTGGGGGCAACTCATCAACGCCAGCCGCAACTTGGTCCGAACGGGGGCCGAGTACTCCCCCCGCGGTGAGGAACTGGCCGGATTGGTCGCGGGCTATGCCATCTGTGTGCGGCGGAACCTTCGGGGCTTCCGGGACACCGAGGAAACGGAACTGTACGTGTCGGCCGAGGTGCGGGATGAGGCCGAGCGGTTTGGCAATCCCCCCACGGCGATTGCCGCGGCCATCTCGAGTTGGATTGCGCGGGAAACCCGGCTGGGACGGTTCGACCCCATCCTGGTCCGGCATCTGGAAGCCGTTCTGGGCCAGATGGTCGATGCCCAGGGGGGCTGTGAGAAGATCCAGAAGACCCCGCTGCCGTTTGCCTACGTGGCGATGATCAAGCAACTGATTTTTGTTTACCTGGGGACCCTCCCGCTGCTGATTTGCCCGCGGTTTGGCTGGTGGTCTCCGTTGATCATGGCCACGGTCTCATTGGGCATGCTGGGGCTCGAAGAGGCCAGTGTCGAGATTGAGGATCCGTTTGGAACCCATCCCAACTGTCTCGACCTCGAGTCGTACTGCCTGACCATCACCCGCGACACGGCGCAATTGGCCCTGGCAGCCCAGCGACGCCGGGCTTCGCAGCGTCCGGACAGCGATCTTTCCCCCTGATCCCGAGTGACCCCCATGGACGTCATCTACCGCTACGATCCTTTCGCTCCAATTGTGCCCCGGGAGATTCCCGATGCGGCGAGTGCCATCGACCGCCTGTTGCGGGGGAACCAGCAGTTCGCCGAGATGGTGCAGGCCATTCAGCGACGGACTTTGGGTGCGGATGCGGAGGAACCGTTGGTCTTGCCCCTCTGCCCGGTCTCTCTGGGATTGCCACTGTACCAGGGGGCGGTTCTGAACCAGGCTCCCTTCGCGCTGGTGCTGGGGTGTTCCGACGCACGGGTCCCCACCGAACTGGTGTTCGACCAGTGGCTCAACGACCTGTTTGTGCTGCGGGTGGCGGGAAATGTGTTGGGGACGGCCTGCCTGGGGTCGCTGCATTATGCGGCCCGCCACCTGGGAGAGAGCCTGAAGGTGGTGGTGGTGTTGGGACATTCCAAGTGTGGGGCGGTGCAGGCCGCGGTCGCCACCTATCTCTCCCCCAAGAATTTCTCCGACATTGCCTACACCTTCGCGCTACGAACGCTGGTCGATCAGATTCAGATTGCCATTCGCGGGTCGGCCCACGCCCTGCGCGACGTGGCGGGCTCGTCGATTGCCCAGGACCCCGACTACGAGTCGCTGCTGGTGACGACCTCGGTCTACGTGAACGCGGCGGTTTCAGCCCTCGAACTACGGCGGGAACTCGACCAGCGGGGCTTTCAGCAGCCGGTGGTGACGGGGGTGTACGAGTTCGAAACGCTCAGCGTGCAGGCCCTGCCGGGAGTCCCGGGTCCCCTCACCAACACCGCCAGCCGGCTACGACCGGGGCCGTCGAATCCAGACGAGCTCAGCCAGTACGCCAACGAAGTGGCCGGGGCGGCGTTGCGGGCCCGAGAGTTGTCCCGCCAGCCGGTTGAGACCTGAGCTGGCGCTTGGTCAGTTCAACAATCGTGGCTGGTGGACCGTGAACCGTGGACCGTGGTTCGTGGACCGTGGTTCGTGGACCGTGGTTCGTGGACCGTGGTTCGTGGGGTCGAGGGTCGTGGGGTCGAGGGTCGTGGTTCGTAGGGTCGTGGGCGGGAATCGGTCGTCGAACCCACAACGGAAGCGAAATTGGGACTGGCCCAGTGGAATACAGCCAGGGCCGGAACAAGTCTGAAGGACTTGCATATCCTAGCCCGGGGTTGCCACGGTACGTGGCTACCCCGGGTTACGGACCCCAGACAGAACTCAATCCTGTAGGGATTGCATATGCCGGGGCGGGGTGATCGCGCGGCGGGACGAATTGCGTAGGGCCTGGAGCGTCGACCCAAGGGACGACGCGGCCACGCACGGGATCCTTTTCACGAGCCGAGTCGAAGCCAAATCCCCATATGCATTCCCTACAGGAATGAAGATCTCTTGGGGATCGTACCCGGGGTAGCCGGCGCTTCGCTGGGCAACCCCGGGCTAGGATATGCATTCCCTACAGGAATGGTTCGGCCGGGTGGTTGGAGTGCGCGGGAGAGCGTGGATTGGGGGACCGTTTGGGGACTTCGTCATCGAGCCAAATTCGGA
>JBKCTR010000279.1:0-12512 GCA_046318755.1 Planctomycetaceae bacterium | reverse complement strand
GTGGCAGCCCGCCCAGGTGCAGAGTGGCAGTCGGACCAAGTGCAGAGCGGCCGTCTTTGCCCCCCCCGGGCAGAGCGACCCGGTCAGCGGAATCCGCAGCCCGTCATAGGCGAGTTCCACCCCGGCCGGCAGTCGGGCATTGGTGGTCTGGTAGTCGAGCAGGTGCGAAAGGTGGGTCAGATAGGTCTGCCGCGGCCGAACCCGCTCCACCACCTCCAGAGCCTGCCCGATGCTGAAATGGGTGGGATGCGGTTTGTCGCGCAACGCGCCGATGACCAGCGTGTCGAGCCCTTCCAGCAGCCGCCAGCTCTCGGCGGGAATCTCGCTCACATCGGTGCAGAAGGCCCAGTTGCCGATGCGGTAGCCGAAGATGGGCAACCGCCCGTGCAGCAGCCGGATCGGATGAATGGTCACCCCCATCAACTCGAACGGAGACTCATCGATGGTGCGGAGTTCAAACCGGGGAGTGGCCCCCGCATGCAGCCAGGCGGGAGGCTCCTGAAAGGCATACTCGAAGGCCATTTTCAGCCGTGTCTGCACCCGGGTTTCGCAATACAGTGGAATGGCCCGGTCGAGGTAGTAGCCAAACAACCGCAGGTCATCGAGACCAAACGTGTGGTCGGCATGCTCATGTGTGAAGAGCGCCGCCTCGACGAGCGGAATCTTTTCGCGAATCAACTGCAGCCGCAATTCGGGCGGGGTGTCGATCAGAAAGTTCCCCTGCCCAGTCTGAACCAAGACCCCCGTGCGCGAACGATGATTGCGGGGATCTTCAGACAGACAAACGGGACACCGGCACCCGACCATCGGCACCCCGGTGCTCGTGCCGGTGCCAAGCAAAATGATCTGGGATTGAGAGGCCGCGGCGGAATCGCTCATGACAGACAACTTAGGCTGTCAGTCTCTGACGGAAAAGCGAACACCCGCCGATTCGTCGGTCGCAACAATGGTTGCAGTCCAGGAACGGCATCCCCGCGCGAGGGATGACGGTCCACTTCGCCGCGGCAGAGCCTCCGACAGAGTTCCGCGGGGGGGGGAATTGGGAAGGGCTACACTTTTCGGCAGTCTCTTCGCGTTTGTACACTGGGGCGACCAGTTTGGTGTCGTGCCTCCCCCGCGGAAGCGCGACGGTTCGATTCCATTTCGATGAGACACAGCGCATGTTTCGTTGGTTGTTGGTTCTGTCGTTGATGTGCGGCTGGGGTGTTGTCCGGGCCGAAGTGGTTCTGGCAGCCGATCCAGCCCCGATCCGGATCCTGTTCCTGGGAGACAACGGACATCACCGTCCAGCCGAGCGGGCGGCCCAATTGGTGCCGGTGATGGCGAAACGGGGCATCGACATCCGGTACACCGATGACGTGGGAAGTCTGAATCCCGAGACGCTGGCCAAGTTTGATGGCCTGATGATCTACGCCAACATTGGCGAGATCAGCCCGGCGCAGGAGTCCGCACTGCTCGACTACGTCGCCTCGGGCAAGGGGCTGATTCCCCTCCACTGTGCCACTTACTGCTTCCTCAATTCGCCCAAGTACATCGCCCTCGTGGGAGGACAGTTCCAGCGGCACGGGTTCGAAGTGTTCCGCACCCGCATTGACGAGCCTGGCCACCCCATCATGCAGGGCTTCACCGGATTCGAAAGCCTCGATGAATCGTACGTGCATCACAAGCACAATGAAGAAGACCGCATCGTGCTCGAACGGCGGGTCGATCGTGAGCGGGCCGAGCCCTATACCTGGGTGCGCACCCACGGCAAGGGGCGGGTCTTCTACACCGCCTGGGGCCACGACGAGAAGACGTGGGGCCACCCCGGATTCCAGAACCTCGTGGAACGGGGTGTGCGCTGGGCGGTGGCACGCGATCCCCAAGAGGCCCCCCGGTACACCGATCCCGCCGCATTTTCTCTCCTGGCGGTGAATCCCCGCCAGACCGAGGTGGCCAAGTTCGAGTACCTCGATGTCGGCAAGAAGATCCCCAACTACCTGCCCACGAAGCAGTGGGGATCGCAGGGCGAGGCCTTCTCGCAGATGCAGAAGCCCCTGGCGCCCGAGGAATCGCAGAAACACTATCGGGCCCTGGAAGGGTTCTCGGTCGAACTGTTCGCGTCGGAAAAGGAAATTCACGGCAAGCCCATCGCCATGAACTGGGACCAGCGTGGCCGGCTCTGGCTCTGCCAGACGTTCGATTATCCCAACGAACTGCAGCCCCGCGGCCAGGGACGCGACCAGATCGAAATCTGCGAAGACACCAATGGCGATGGCCGGGCCGACCAGTTCACCGTCTTCGCCAAGGGGCTCTCAATTCCCACGGCGCTGATCTTCGCCCGGGGCGGCGTCATCGTGCAGGATGGGACCGAGACCGTCTTCCTGAAAGACACCAACGGCGATGATGTGGCCGATGAGCGGGTGGTGCTGTTCACCGGGTGGGGCATGGGAGACACCCATGGCGGGGTCAGCAACTTCCAATATGGCCTCGACAACTGGATCTGGGCCATGCAGGGGTACAACGATTCCGCCCCGGTGGTGAAAGGCCAGAAGCAGCAGAGCTTCCGCATGGGTTTCTTCCGCTTCCGCCCCGATGGCAGCGAGCTGGAGTTCATCCGGTCGACGAACAACAACACCTGGGGCTTCGGCATCTCGGAAGAGGGAGTGATTTTCGGCTCGACCGCGAATCACAATCCGAGCGTCTACATGCCGATCGCCAATCGGTATTACGAGCGAGTCCGCGGCTGGGGCCCCGAGGTGCTGGGGACCATCGCCAACAGCCACCTGTTCCGGGCGATCACCGAAAAGGTCCGGCAGGTGGATCAGTTTGGGGGATACACCGCCGGTGCCGGGCACGCAATCTACACCGCCCGGACCTATCCCCAACCGTTCTGGAACCGCACCGCCTTCGTCTGCGAGCCGACGGGACACCTCGTGGGGACCTTCCTGCTCTCTCCGCAGGGGAGCGACTTCAAGTCGGCCAGCCCGGTGAACCTCGTGGCGAGCGATGACGAATGGGCCGCTCCGATCATGGCCGAGGTCGGACCCGACGGAAACGTCTGGGTGCTCGACTGGTACAACTACATCGTGCAGCACAATCCGACCCCGGCCGGCTTTCAGACCGGGAAGGGGAACGCCTACGAAACCGATCTGCGCGACCGCAAACACGGGCGCATCTACCGGGTGGTTTATCGTGGAGGAGACCGGCAGCCCGGGCGCAAGACCCTGGCCGGTGCCTCCCCCGCCGATCTGGTGGCCGCTTTGAAGGATGACAATGCCTTCTGGCGGCGTCACGCTCAGCGGTTGCTGATCGAACGAGGCCAGGCCGACGTGGTTCCCGCACTGTTGAACCTAGTCAAGGATTCCGCGGTCGACGAGATTGGGCTGAATCCTGGGGCGATGCATGCCCTGTGGACGTTGCAGGGGCTGAAGGCGCTGGATGGTCGCAATGCGGCGGCCCTGAACGTGGTCCAGGGAGCCTTGAAGCATCCGGCGGCCGGAGTGCGGCGCAATGCGTTGCAGGTCTTGCCCCCTGGGCCGACCAGCGTCTCGGCCATCGCCGAGTCTCGCGTTTTGGAGGACTCCCATCCGCAGGTGCGTCTGGCGGCCATTCTGGCCCTGGCCGATCAACCCCCCAGCCGGGAGGCGGGAGCCGTCGTTGCTCCCCTCATCGCTCGCGACGAGTTGAATCAGGATCGTTGGCTGGCCGACGCCACCACCAGCGCGGCCGCCGTGCAGGTGGCCTTTGTGCTGCCCGCCTTGGGACAGCTCGAAAACCCGGAGTTGGGCGAGCGGGCACTGGGCATTGTCGCCCGGGCCAGTGAACACTGGGCACGCGGCAAACCCTCGGCTGCCGAGGTCGAAACCGCGGTCCAGGGGTTCGCCCGGATGAATCCCAAAACCGCTGAAGCCGTGCTGGCCGGGCTGGTGAAGGGTTGGCCCCGCGATCACCAGATCCAACTCTCCCCGGCGGCCGAACAAAAAGTTGTGGCGCTGCTCGAACGGTTGCCGGCCGGTTCGAAGGGGGCGCTCATTCGCCTCGGATCGGCCTGGGGCAGCCGGGTTCTCGAAGGCTACTCGGCCAAGGTGGTCAGCGACCTGCTGGAGGTGGCCGGCCGGTCGAGCGACTCGGAAGAGTCCCGTCTGGCCGCGGTCAAAGAACTCATCTCCTTCCGCGCAAACGACTCCGAGGTGGTGCAGAAGGTTTTGGGACTGATCAATGCCCAAACCGCTCCCAGCCTCGCGGCCGGTGTGGTCGATTCACTGGGAGGCAGCAGTGCCGAGGGGTTGGGATCGGCGTTGGTCGAACGTCTCTCCAGCTTCACACCGGCAGTGCGTGGGGTCGCGATTCGCGTGTTGTTGTCCCGTCCCGAGACGGCTGGCTCACTGCTGGATGCGATTGAAAACCGTGAGCTGCAGTTGGGCGAGCTGAAGCTCGACCAGAAGCAGGCGCTGGCGGCCCACCCGAACAAGGCGCTGGCCGAACGGGCGAAGACGCTGCTGGCGGCTGGTGGGGGTCTTCCCAGTCCGGACCGCGAGAAGGTCCTGCAGGAATTGCTCCCCCTGGCCCTCCAGGCCGGTGATGCCCGCGCGGGGAAGGAAGTCTTCAAAAAGAACTGCGCGAAGTGCCACATGCACAGCGGCGAAGGAGAGAAGATCGGCCCCGACCTGACGGGCATGGCCGTCCATCCCAAAGAAGAGATGCTGACCAACGTGATCGACCCCAATCGCAGCGTCGAGGGGAACTTCCGGGTCTACACCGTTTCGCTCAAAGATGGCCGTACCATCTCGGGGCTGTTGGCGGGCGAAAGCAAGACCACCCTCGAGCTGTTCGACACCGAGGCGAAGAAGCACAGTGTGCTGCGCGAGGATGTCGAGGAGTTGATTGCCTCGAACAAATCGTTGATGCCCGAGGGGTTCGAAAAGCAGATCAACCCCACCGAGATGGCCAACCTGCTGGAGTTCCTGGCGCAGCGTGGGAAGTTTGTCCCCCTCGATCTGCGGAAGGGGGCCACCATCGTCAGCACCCGCGGAATGTTCTTCGATCCCGAGGGGGTCGTGGAGCGACTCGTGTTTGACGACTGGAAGCCCAAGACATTCGAGGGCGTTCCCTTCCAACTGGTCGATCCCCAGGGAGACAAGGTTCCCAACGCCATTCTGTTGAATGGCCCCGAAGGGAAGATGGCTCCCAAGATGCCCAAGTCGGTGTCGCTGGCGTGCAACGCCCCGGCCCGCGCCATTCACCTGCTGTCGGGGGTCAGTGGTTGGGGCTTCCCCATCGGCGAGAAGGGGGCCGTCTCGATGATTGTGCGGATCCACTATGCCGATGGAGAAACCGAGGATCATCCCCTGCGGAACGGCGAGCACTTTGCCGACTACATCCGGCGGGTCGATGTTCCCGGTTCGAAATTCGCCTTCGATCTGCAGGGACGTCAATTGCGCTACATCGCAGTCAACCCGAAGCGCCCCGATGTCATTCAGACCATCGAGTTTGTGAAAGGCGCCGACCGCTCGGCCCCGATCGTGATGGCCGCCACGGTGGAGACCCGCGACAAGGAGTGAACCGGGGCGCCAGTCCCGGGGTCTTCCGCTCCCGGGATCTTCCTCAAGGCTCCCTCTCTTCCAAGGCCCCTTCTCTTGTGGAGGGGGCATTTCCGGGAAAGTCTCAAACGCCTGCTCTCATCGAGCAGGCGTTTGTTTTTTGCCCAGTGGGGGGCTGGCGACACGCGGGCAAGAACGGACCCCGCAGGTCCCAGCGACCGGTGCCCTCAGGTCTGCAGGAAGTCAACCGCCGCCGGCTCAGCAATCCACCCCGATCAACCGGCCGCCGCGCCTGGTGGGCCGCGGCCTGGAACCGCGATCAGGCCAGCACCTGGTCGATCACTTCCCCCCGCACATCGGTCAGACGGAAGTCGCGGCCCGCATATCTGTAGGTCAACTGGGTGTGGTCAAACCCCAAGAGGTGCAGCAGCGTGGCGTGCAGGTCGTGCACGTGCACCGGCTGCTCGACCGCGCGGTAGCCGAAGTCATCGGTCGCCCCAATCGCCTGGCCTCCCCGCACTCCCCCTCCCGCCAGCCAAACGGTGAAACCCCAGTGGTTGTGATCACGCCCCATCGCCGGCTTGCCGTTCGACAATTCGACCGCGGGAGTCCGTCCAAACTCGCCGCCGCACAGCACAATGGTGTCTTCAAACAGCCCCCGCTGCTTGAGGTCGGTCAGCAGTGCGGCGATTGGCTGGTCGGCTTCCATGCCCAGACGGCGGTGGTTCTCGTCGAGCTTGTCGTGGCTGTCCCATGGCTGCACATCACCGTGGAAGATCTGCACGAACCGGACACCCCGCTCCACCAGCCGGCGGGCGATGAGCAATTGCCGGCCATGCAGCGTGTCGCCATACAGTTCCCGGATGTGCTGCGGTTCCTGGGCGATGTCGAATGCCTCGCCAGCCGAGTCCTGCATGCGGTAGGCCAGTTCGAACGATTCGATCCGGGCCTCCAGTGCGGCATCTTCGCCCCGTGAGGCCTGGTGCCGACGGTTCATCCGCGACAGCAGGTCGAGCTGCCGCCGCTGGTCGAGACGGGTGGTGCCGGTGCTGCGAATGTTCTCGAGCAACTCCTCCACCTTGGTTTTGCGGGTGTCGATGTAGGTTCCCTGGTAGATGCCGGGGAGGAATGAGGAACGCCAGTTCGACACATCGGCCACCGGCAGTCCCGGGCACATCGCAACATAGCCGGGGAGATTCTCGTTCTCGGTCCCCAGGCCATAGGTCAGCCACGAGCCCATGCTGGGCCGGCTCAGCCGTTCGTCGCCGGTGTTCATCAACCGCATCGACTGCTCGTGGTTGGGGGTGTTGGCGTGCATCGAGCGGATGAAGCAGATGTCATCCACATGTTGCGCGGTGCGCGCGAAGATCTCGCTCACCTCCAGCCCCGACTGCCCATACTTGTCGAACCGGAAGGGGGAGGGAAGAGCCCCCCCGGTGTGACGCTCGGTCGTCAGATTCCCGGCGGGCAGCGGTTGACCGTCGTATTTCTTCAAGAGCGGCTTGGGGTCGAACGTGTCGACCTGCGAAGGCCCTCCATTCAGGTAGACATGGATCACATGCTTGGCCTTGGCGGGAAACTGCGGACCGCGCGCTGCGAGAGGAGAGGCTCCCTGGGCGGGGGCCAGCAAACCCTCGTCGGCCAACAACCCCGCCAGTCCCAGCATGCCCAAGCCGGTTCCCATCCGGGAGAGGTAATCGCGACGTGACACAAACATGGCACAGCCTCGTGACAGAAAGGGACGGACCGGCAAAGGAGGAGACCGAGGCAGGTCGTTTGGGAAGCAACAGCGGCCGCCTGGAACTCAATCGACAAATTGCAGTTCGCTCGACAGCAGCAGCACTTGGGCCAACTGCTCCCAGCGCTGCAGTGGAGTTTCGGGAGCGGTCCCCTCGGTGGGCGTTGTCGCGGAGACAAATTGCAGCGCGTCTTGGCTTTCCTCTTGCGAGGGGGGCCGCTGAAAGACCTGATCGTACAGCCAGCCGATCCGCTCGACGGGAGTGAGGCCCCCCTGCCGCTCGAGTTGGGCGACGAGAGAGCGGCACTGTTCAAACACGAAGGGGGAATTCAACCCAAACAGGGCCTGCTGGGGCACTGTGGTTTGCGGACGGCGCTCGGCCGACGAATCGGGACTGGCGAAGTCGAAGGCCCGGTAAAAGCCGGGCACGTTCTGCCGGTCGACCAAACCATACACCGTCCGGCGGGCCTCGACGGGATTCCCCGCGGCGTCGACGGGACGTCCCCCCTGACTGTGGGCCAGCCGTCCCGAGATCTGCAGCAACGTGTCGCGCATCGACTCGAGGTCGAGGCGGCGCCGGTTCATGCGCCAGAGCAGATGATTCTCGGGATCGACCTCGCGGCAATGCGGACGGTCATCGCTGGCCTGGCGGTAGGTGCTCGACAGCACAATCTCTCGATGGAGGCTCTTCAGCGACCCGTCGTGCGCGATCAACTGGCGGGCCAGATGATCGAGCAGCGGCAGTTGGCGGGGAGCGGCGGTTCGATTGCCGAAGTCGCTGGGGCTGGCCACCAATGGTTCGCCGAAGTGATGCATCCAGAGGCGGTTGACGATCACGCGGGCGGCGAGCGGATTGTCGGGTGAGGTGATGGCCTCGGCGAGGTTGAGACGCCCACTGCCGTGGGGGAACGGAGCGGGAGCTCCGGTAGAGAGCACCTCCAGAAAGCGGCGTTCGACAGCCGGTCCCGGACGGGAGGGATTGCCCCGCAGAAAGATGCGGGGGGAATGCAGTTCGGGGCTGTCGACCAACACCATCGCACGGGCGGGGGCGGCGGCCGACTTGACCGCGACCACGTCGAGTTCGTTCACCTTGCCCCCGTACGAGTCGGTCTCCATGCGGGACATGTAACGGCGGGTCTGGGCGCGGGGGAACCACCCGGGGCTGTCGCGCGCGACCAGCAGCTCGAGCAGTTGCTGGCGCGGGGCGTCGAGGGGCTGGGTGGCCGGGGGGTTCGCGGGGGCGTCGACCGGAGTCTGCGACTGTTGGTAGACCGACAGCAACAATTGTCCGTAGCGGGTCGCCACCTCCTGGCGGGACCGGGGAGGTGCCTCGCGCAGGGTGGCCAGCACCAGCGGATTCAGTTGACCGGGTTCGCACCCGGGGGCACGGCTCGACAACTCGTGGAGGATTCCCTCGCTCACACCGGCCTGCGCCAGTTCGGCGTCGGTCTTCTCGAGCAGAGCCGTCCACGCGGCGAACACCGGATCCTCGGCCCGCCCCCGTTGTTCCAGCAACCGCCGCCACCGGGCCACAATCGGAGGACGCAGATCTTCCGGGGCCAGCGAGAGGAAGAAGATCGCCGTTTCGAGCGGATCAGCGGGAGTGGTGGCCACCCGCACCAGGTAATCGGTCACCCGGGCGCGGGCCGTGTCGAGAAGCAGGCGGTACTGCGTGTCGAGAAATTCCTGAACCCCTTTCTGCCGGTTGGCGAGGTCCGCTTCGAACTCCGGTCCTCCCGGAATCTGCTGCGGGTCTTCAATCAAGGGGAGTTGCAGGGGAACTTCGCAACTGGCGAACACGCCGTACAGGCCGTAGTAGTCTCCCATGGAGATCGGGTCGTATTTGTGGTCGTGGCAACGGGCACACGAAACCGTCAGTCCCAGGAAACCACGGGTCACCGTGTCGATGCGGTCATCGATGACGTCGTGGATGTTGTTGTCGAACATCCGCCCCAGAGTGAGCAGCCCCAGGGCCCCCAGGCGCCACGGTTCGACCGCGGGAACGATCTGATCGGCAGCCAGTTGTTCCCGGACGAACTGCGGATAGGGAATGTCTTCGTTCAGAGCCCGGATCACGTAATCGCGATAGGTGTAGGCGTAAGGGCGGATGCGGCTGTCGCCGTACATCAAGACCCCGTCCTTAGTGTCGGCATACCGGGCGACATCGAGCCAATGGCGCCCCCAGCGTTCCCCGTAGCGCGGAGAGGCCAGCAGCCGGTCGACCAGACGTTCATAGGCGCCGGGAGCGGTGTCGGCCAGAAATTGGGCGGTCTCGGCCGGGGTGGGGAACAGCCCCGTCAGATCCCAGGTGACCCGCCGCAGCAGGGTGTGACGGTCAGCAGGACGGGCCGGAGACAATCCCGCCGCTTCGAGCTGCGCCTGCACATGCAGATCGAGCGGCGAAGTGGCCCAACCGGGGTGTTGGACTCCGGGAGTTGAAGGAGCCGCCAAGGGCTGGAACGCCCACCACTTCTTCGCCGCTTGCAGATCGCGCGTGGCGGGAGGAGGGGCGGGGCGATCCGGCAGCGGAGCCCCCTCTTCAACCCAGGCGACAAGGTCGGCGATCTGGGATTCGGTCAATGGGGGGCCCTTGGGGGGCATCACCCGGTCTTGATGGCGGACCGCCGCGATCAGCAGGCTGCGTTGCGGTTTCCCGGGGACAATGGCTGGGCCGCTGTCCCCCCCTTTCAGCAGGCCATCGCGGGTATCCACGCGCAGCCCCCCTTTGGGTTCGGGGGTCTGGGAGGAGTGACAGGCATGGCAACGTTCGGCCAGCAACGGCCGGATTTTCTGTTCGAAGAACTCCAACCCGGCAGGTTCCGCGGCAGTCAGCGGCTTCGACACCACGAGTGCCACGAGTCCGAGGCAGAGACAGGCGAGCAGACGACGGGCTGCCCCTAAGGAGTGGGGGGTGGGCATGGCGCGAGTCAGCCGAAGGAGGAGGGAACGCAAACACGACTGAACGCCAGCGATCGTGACAGGGGGCCCCAGGGATTGCAACCGGCTGCGGCGTCGACCAAGGCCTGGTGTGCGGCCCAGACTGGGACTTGGCAGAAAACCGGCGGAACCATGAGTTGACGGCTGTTCCGGGCGCGGTAGAATGACGTGAGATCTTGCTCAAATGATCTGCGTAGACGCGGGTCGAGGGAGTGGGAACCCATCTGGTTGGGGCAGCAGGCATGTGGGCCGATCTTTCGCCCTCCCCAAGTGCGGCATGCGAGTTCGGTGTTCGAAGTCTGGATGTGACTTTCGGACAAGTGAATTCTCGCTGGGAGTGGTGGGGCCGGTCGTTCCCCAGAAGACATTCCCACCGCAACAACTCGCCTGGCCGATCGGCGATTCCCGGAAGGACTCTTCGCGGCAGGCTGTTCCGCCGCGAAAACCGCCCCCCAAGATCGTCGTCATGCGGGCTTCCATTGGGCGAATGCGGTCGACGCGCTTCCGGAGTTCGATTCCGCAAGTTGGTCCGTGGGTCCAGTCGAATCGGGTGTTGTGTCGGTCGCCAGTCTGTTGCCAGGGCCAGGAATGCGGTAGGCTGCTGACAGACGGATCGTGATCGGAGGGAGTTGTCCAGCAGAGGTCGCTGGATGAGTGCGGGTTGTGATGTGTTGCGACTGAGGAACTGCGGCAGTGGCGACGTGGGAACTTCGCTTCGATCGGCGGCTCGAGGGCCAACGCGAGGCGACCCCAAACGCTGCGAACCAGGCGCTGCGAACCAGCAGCTGCGAACCAGCCGCATCGTGACCATCCAGAGCAACGAGTTCAGTACCAGAGTGCGAGCGCGGAACCGCGGATTTCCCGGGTCACACCCGGGACCACAGGAGACTTGAGATGTTTGGATTGAACCACACCGAGTTGTTGATTTTCTTGGGAATTGCCCTGCTGCTGTTTGGGGGCTCGCGCATTCCCAACATCGCCCGTTCCCTGGGAAAGAGCATCACCGAGTTCAAGAAGGGGATGCAGGGGATTGAAGAAGAAATCAACAATCCTTCCGATGACACTCCCAAGAAAGTGGATGCCTGAACCACCCGCCGGGTTGGTCAGGGTTTCGCGGCGGGGAGGAAGTTCCCAGTGCGCTGGCGGCCGGTGACGGCGGCTGGCTTCAATGCATGAACACGTGGGCAGAGTTGTCAGCGGAGAGGTAGGAGCGATGTTCGGGATTGAATCGACCGAGATGATCATCCTGTTCGTGGTCGCCTTGCTGCTGTTCGGCAAGCGGCTGCCCGAGGTGGCGCGGACGGTCGGGAAAGGGGTGGCCGACTTCAAAAAGGGGTTGGCCGGGATCGACGATCACCTCCGGACCAGTGTCCATGCTCCCTACCAGTCGGCCAGCCATTCTTCGGGGACTTCCCCTGCGGGCCCCCCGCCGTCGCGTCCGGCTCCGCTGGAGCACCGGGAATCGAATGAGTCCCGCGGACCGGCGGTCCCCAAATTCGAGCCTCCCCGGTTTGAACCTGGAGAGGGTGACTGAGACACTCCCAGCGGTGCGGAACTGGCGGGTTCGATGCAGTCCCCGGTTTCATTCCGCTGCGGTTGTCTGCGCCCTGGATTTTTGACTTCCAGTGCTTTTCGGTCGAACCGTTGCAATCCGAGCGGTGTCTCACCGCAGACGACAACCGTTCTCTCGTTTTTCCTTGCGGATCGTCTTCAGAGGGGATAAAATCGGGACTCCGCTCGAGTCCACGGTTTCACGTGGTTTTGGAGCAGGAGCTGAGATTTTTCGGGCGGCTAACTCAGCGGCTAGAGTGCCATCCTCACACGGTGGAAGTCACTGGTTCGAATCCAGTGCCGCCCATTTGCGAACCCCGGTCTCCCCGTGAGACCGGGGTTTTTGCTTTCCCAATGGTTTTTGCTCTCTCCAGGGTCGCCACTCCCCTCGTCATCGAGCCCTTTCGTTTGCGAAGATGGACTCGGCTGACTGTGGCAGAACCTTGGCGGCTATGGGGGAGATCAAATCGTTCCCAGATTGATCATTGACCGATAAACTATTGATATGGGCTCGTCCGATCGAGGTCGGTGCTCCCCACATTCCTGTCTCTCGACCCCTCGTTTCCCTCAGGCACAACCTCTCTCATGACTGCGGCACCCCGTGCTGGCCAGGCGGAACACTCTCCGCAATATTTCGCGGCGGTGGATCTGGTTCGGACCGAGGATCGCATCTCCCACCGGTTTGGACTGTTGATGCGGGATCGGTTACTGAAGAATCAGCAATACAATGTCTTGAGGATCCTCCGACTGGAAGGGGGTACCCT
>JBKCTR010000278.1:0-4470 GCA_046318755.1 Planctomycetaceae bacterium | reverse complement strand
GCCGAGGCGGTCGGAGCCCGGCCAAGGACACCTCGCTCCGGACGCAGGGGGGGGCCCGGGAGAGGGTGGGCGGAAACGGGTGGCCAGCGTCTCTACCAAACGGGGTGGACTGCGGCGGGTGAGCGGTCGGCCAGCCGCGCTGGGGGCTGAGGCGGGCAAGCGCGGGTTCCAGGCGATCGCCCTCAGCCGGGAAATCTTTGGTCAGACCTCAGGTGATCGCTGACCCCAGGCCAACGGAAGCGTTGACCCGGACGGCGAGGCACGAATTGATTTGGCAAGCGGCCCCAGCAGCCGACACGCTGCGGTACGAACTGGGAAATCCGCTCACATCCTGTGCCTCGGCCGGCAATCGCTGAGGTGATTGTGTACAAAGGCCGAAATACCAGTCCCACCGAGGCGGAATCCCGGCGTATCAACGCTCCTGCAGCGGGCCTGTCTCCCGGCCTCGCAAACAAGGGTTGCCCCGCAGTCCGCACCCACCGATTGCGATGGCGCACCGCCAGACGAAATACCATGATGGCGCCTTCGGCGTGATCGATCTGCCTTGGTCCGGAGCCGGGGGAGCTGCGGTTGCAGGAGGTGCGACAATCCTGAAAAATTGGAATGAGGGACAATCTGATGCCGGACGAATTCGGCCAATCAGCTACACCCATTCGAAAGTCCTGTTGATCCTGGAGTCGATCGCGTGAGGAAACACCTGCCATGTCTGTTGTTGGTGGCGATGCTCGTCGTCAATCCGCACTGGGCCCCGTTGTCCGCCTGTTCGCGAGCCACCTGGCTCGGTCAGGATGGCAGCGTCATCACGGGACGTTCGATGGATTGGCCGTACGACTTCAACACCCACTTCTATGTGGTGCCGCGCGCCATGCGAATCGAGGGGATTCGAGGGGGACTCACCTGGGAGAGTCGCCATGGGGCGGTGGTCGCTCACGGTGCCATGACCCCCGGAGGAGCCATCGATGGGGCCTTTGACGGTTTGAATGAACGCGGCCTGGGGGCGAATCTGCTGTACCTGGCCGAGGCCGACTTTGGTCCCGCCCCCACGACTGCGAAGCCGCGGATCTCCATGGGAGCGTGGGTCACCTATGTGTTGACGAACTTCGCGACGGTGAAGGAGGTGGTTCAGGCGTTTCAGGCCGATCCCCTGTATATCGTCCCCTCCACATTCGGCCCGGGTGGGGCGGGGCATCCCACCGTGCATCTGTCGGTCACCGACGCCAGCGGTGATTCCGCCATCATCGAATATCTCGCGGGCAAGCCAGTCATTCATCACAACCGTGCCAACCAGGTGATGACCAACAGCCCGGTGTTCGAACAGCAGCAGGCACTCAACCGGTATTGGGAGCGGATGGATGGAGCCAAGACCCTGCCCGGTTCGCACCAGAGTGAAGACCGGTTCGTGCGAGTCAGTTATTACCTCAAGCGGATGGGGACCTCCGAGACCGATCCCCGCAAGCAGATTGCGGGAGTGATGAGTGTCATGCGCAATGTGTCGGTCCCCTGGGGGGCCCCCGATCCGCAGCATCCCAACATTGCTCCCACCTACTGGCGGACTGTGCTCGATCACGGACGTCGGGTGTACTACTTCGACAGCGCCCTGAGTCCCTACGTCGTTGCCGTGGATCTCAAAAAGATCGACTTCGCGGCTGGGAAAGGCCTGCGCCGTGTTGGGCTCGAGGGGGAGTCGGCTTATCAGCAGGCGGGAGACATCACCGACAAGTTCCAGCCAGCCGAGCCGGTCCAGTACATCGCGCCGTAGCCGTGCGAGCCGAGGGGGGTGGCTGAGCGGCCGGGCAACCGACACCGACGCGCCGTCCCCTGCGTTGGTCTGGTTTGTCGATCGGCTTGGTCGACTGTCGGCCCGCACCGCAGATTGTCGACGCTCCCCGCCATGGCGAGGCGATCGCCCACTAGGGGGATTGTGCGCGCTCACCCGCCGCACGTCGGTGGCTGTGACCTGGCTGACTGAGTTGTTTCTCCACCCGCAGGTGCGGTCAGTCTCTGCGCGAAGCACCCGCGCGGCCGTTGTTCAGCAGAGTCCACACGCTGCGGGCCATCACGACGGGGTTGCGGGTGCCACGGTACAGGGGGGTCTCCGCCTGCGGCAGGTTCAGCAGCCGGTAGACGCCCCGCTGTGCCGTCCGGACGGAGTATTCGACCGTGAAGACCGTGTCGTCCGGGAGTTCGCAGAATTGCCCGAGGAAGGCGAAATTGCCCGCTCCCTCGGGAACGACCTCCGGCCGGTCGCCCGGTGCACGGGGCTGGAACTGGCTGGTGATGTACGGCATCAGGCAGGGGAGGCAGGTGGCATCGCCGAAGAACCGGGACGCCTGGTCTTCAATCCGCAGGTGATGGGCCAGCTCGGCCAGGATTTCCGCCCCCGAGCACTGCGTCATCGGCTTCGCGACACGGTCGCCGGGGCGATCCGAAAACAGTCCGTAGCCCCAAAACACCTGCACATCGGGGGGCTGGTTGAGAAAGTGGGGTTGGTGAGCCAGTACCACCGACAGGCACCAGCCCGAATCCTGGAACGTCACCAACCCGCCGGTTCCGGCGGCATTTCCCGAGAACTGTTCCATGAACTCGAAGAACGCCTGATTCTTCAGCGTGACGGTGAAGGACACCCAGTTGGTCTGGTCCGTCTGGGAACTGAATCGCTCGGGACGTCCAAATCGGGAAGTCTCCGCGGCAATTTGCCGCCACAGTGTCCAGGCGGAGTGCTCAGCGTGATGCGGACGCGGAGCCGACTGGTGAGTCCCAACACTGGAGTCTTCCGTCATGGATCCCAGCGTGATGAACACGCGGTCGGGCGGGGCGATGGAGAGCCGCGAGCGGCCTTGGGAATCGACGCAGTGCAGACCGCTGATGGTGGACGTGCCGGTCCGATGCTCGAAGTCGACCCGCTCGACGCAGGTGCCTGTCTGGAAGTGAACACCCCGGTCGGAAAGCCACTGCGCCAGCGGCAGAATCAGCGAGTCGTACTGGTTCCAGACGGTCCGCAGGATCCCCTCCAGACGATTGAAACCAGGCAGCAGGTGCACGAAGCGCCGCAGGTACCGGCGGAACTCGGCCAGACTGTGCCAGGTTTGAAAGGCGAACATGGTGGACCACATGCACCAGAAGTTGCTTTGAAAGAAGGTTGGCGCGAAATACTGGTCGATGCGCCGCCCCGCGAGGGAGTGCTCACCGCGTGAAGAGAGGGTGATCAGGTCCCAGCGATCACGGAATGACAGGCCAAAGTCGGGAGCTTCCTGGCGGGTTCCCGCGTGGACCAGACGACAACGGGACGATGTGACGACCTGTTGATTGAACCGCAGAATCTGGTCGGTCACGCTCTGTTGCGGATCCTGGAGAGTGGGAATCGATCGGAACAGATCGAGCGTGCAGCCGAAGTGCGGTTCGAACATCCGTCCGCCGCGGATCAAATAGCCCGCTTCAGGCGATCCCCGGCCGTCGAGGCTACCCCCCAGTGAATCCAGGTGCTCAAAAATTCGGATCTGCGAGCCGGGAATGCCCCCGTCGCGAATCAGCAGGGCGGCGGCCGCGAGCGACGCAATGCCACCCCCAACCAGGTGGAACTGGGACTCTGCGGTCACGGATGCTGTCGCGGTCGTCATGCTTGGTCCTGGGGAGGGGCGGCCTGGGAAGTGCAATTCCATGCGGCCGGACACTGCCGCGAGACAAGCCGGCAAGGTGACGGTCGCAGGGGGACGCGAGGGGGCGATGTGGCAAACGAAGTGGCGACGCCCGGCGACCAAATGAGCTTGGGGAAATGTAGGTGGCCGCGGGATGGCAGGTGATCGGGGAAACCCCCAGCCTCTGCTGCGGACCGCGTGATCGGCAGGGCTGGAGAATTCCAGGAAGTTGTTCGGGCCCTGGCGGGCTGTTGAACCATGGACAAATGGCGCAACGCAACCGTCTCAGGGGGCCGTTGCCTCCAGTCAGGACTTGCGACCGAATAAAACGCGATCGTCTCCGTGATGCGAGGAACCATCGCGCTGAACGTCGTGAAAATCATGTCCATGATTCCGGCGAGTCCCCTCATCCGACGTGGAGGCCGGCTGATCAGGCAGGGTGCTCTGGGACAACGACCATCGGCCTTCGCCAGAAACCTCTCGCCAACCGACCGCCTGCCTCGAGGAGGTTACTTCACTCAGCCCCCGGGTTGCCGCCTCAGCGGCTAACAGGGGAACGCGATCCCTGACAGGACCTGAACCCTGAAAGTGAACCCTTTCATCGCGCGGGCATGCACGCCGAGTGATCCGCAAACATCATCGGCGGTGTGGAAAGAAATCCTGACAGGAGAGAGATCGTGGGGGGATGGCCACCGGGGGTCGTCGCCTGCGCGACAACCCCAGGCTGAGGAAAGTATCCCCTACGGGGAAGGTTTTGGGTGGGCGAGGTGGATGCCGGTGCGAACTGGACGAACTCGCGGCGGAATCACTGGATCGATCATTTTCGTGATACGAT
>JBKCTR010000277.1:0-1835 GCA_046318755.1 Planctomycetaceae bacterium | reverse complement strand
GCTCCGTTGACCGAGGGAATGGGGACGCAGATCCATTACACCGTCCGCGGCGAGGCCCGCATGGCCAACGCGCCGCAGCCCCTCGACTGGGATGAAGGGGCGATTGCGGCCAAGGGCCTCAAGACCAAGCCCGACAACGCGGTGGTTTTGGGAGATGTGGCCGATTTCGAACGCGACCAACCCTTCTCGATCGCCGCCTGGGTGAAGAGCACGGGAGGTGGAGCCAATGGTTCGCTGGTCGCCCGCATGGACGACCGCTCAGATTACCGGGGTTGGGACCTGTGGCTGGAAGGGGGCCGGCTGGGGATGCACCTGGTGTCAAAGTGGCCCTCCGACGCCTTCAAGGTGGTCACCAACGCGCCGCTCGAAGCCAATCGCTGGCAGCATGTGACCCTCACCTACGACGGCTCGTCGAAGGGAGGTGGCATCCGCATCTACTTCAACGGCAAACAGCAGCCCGTGGCGGTGCCTGTGGATGTGCTGAAGAGCACGACCCGCACCGGGGTGGCCTGCAAGATTGGCCAACGCGAATCGACCGACAAGGTCAACGGCGTGGGCATTCAGGACCTGCGGCTGTACGACCGGGCGCTGACCCCCGACGAGGCGCTGCAGTTGGCCACGGGAACCCGCGGAGCGTGGCTGGCTTCGAAGCCCGAAGCGGAACGGAACGAGGCCGAACGCAACGAACTGTTCGACTGGTGGTTGGCGGGGCAGGATCAGCCGACCCGCGACCTCACCACCCGTCTCGCCACGCTGGAGGGGGAGCGGGGCCAGATCGCGAGCCGCGGGACCATCGCCCACGTGATGCAGGAAAAGCCCGACATGCCCCAGGCGTTCGTGCTGTTCCGGGGTGAATACGACCAGCGGCGTGATCCGGTGCAGGCGGGGACCCCGGCAGTCCTCCCTCCAATGCCCGAGGGAATGCCCCGCAATCGACTGGGATTCGCCCAGTGGCTGCTGACCCCCGAGCATCCCCTGACCGCCCGGGTGACGGTCAACCGGTTCTGGCAGGAGGTCTTCGGCACCGGCCTGGTGCGGACTTCGGGGGACTTCGGCATTGCCGGTGAACTTCCCTCAAACCAGGAACTGCTCGACTGGCTGGCGGTGGAGTTCCGCGAGGATGGCTGGGATGTGAAACGCTTCTTCAAGCGGATCGTGATGTCGGCCACCTACCGGCAATCGGCCCGGACGACCCCCGAGAAGCTCGAGAAGGATCCGCAGAACCGGCTCTTGTCGCGCGGTCCCCGGTTCCGGATGGATGCCGAGATGGTGCGTGATTATGCCCTCGCCGCCAGCGGCCTCCTGGTCGAGAAGATTGGCGGACCGAGCGTGAAGCCGTATCAGCCCGAGGGGGTCTGGGAGGCGGTGGCGATGATTGGCAGCAACACCCGCGACTACCGGGCGGATGCGGGGGCCAACCTGTACCGCCGCAGTATGTACACCTTCTGGAAGCGGTCGGCTCCCCCCGCATCGATGGAGATTTTCAACGCTCCGTCGCGGGAACTGTGCACCGTCCGCCGCGAACGGACCAACACGCCGTTGCAGGCGCTGGTCACCCTCAACGACCCGCAGTTTGTCGAGGCGGCCCGGGTGCTGGCCGCCCGCACGCTGAAGGAGGGGGGGGAGACCGTCGAATCGCGCATTCAATTCCTGGCGGGCCGGATCGTGGCCCGGCCGTTCAGCCCGGCGGAACTTGAGATCGCGCGGGAGAGCCTCGCCGGTCTGCTGGAGTACTACCAACAGCATCCCGAGGATGCGGCGAAGGTGCTGAAGACCGGGGCCGCCGCCACCGACCCGGCACTCCCCGCCGCCGAACTCGCCGGCTGGACCCTGCT
>JBKCTR010000276.1:0-7732 GCA_046318755.1 Planctomycetaceae bacterium | reverse complement strand
GGATTTTTGAACTGCTGGGGCATGAACCAGCCAGATTGGGTGGCGAGCTGTTCGGCGTGGGCAATGGCACCGCGCATGCCATCGGCGGCGGGGGTGAGGATGAGTTCGGCCCCGAAGGACTTGAGCATGGCCCGGCGCTCGAGGGACATGGTCTCGGGCATGGTGAGGGTGAGAGAGTAGCCTCGGGCGGCACAGACGAAGGCGAGGGCGATGCCGGTGTTGCCGCTGGTGGGTTCGACGATGCGGACCCCGGGGGAGAGGTGGCCTGCTTTTTCGGCCTCCCAGATCATGGCGGCCCCAATGCGGCATTTGACGCTGTAGGCGGGGTTGCGGCCTTCGATTTTGGCCAGCACCCGGGCTTGCAGTCCGGCGGTGAGGCGCTGGATCTGGACGAGGGGGGTGTTGCCGATGGTGGAGGAGTTGTCGGGGAAAATCTTCATGTTCGGGGGGTGAGGGAAGCGGGAGCAGGAAGTGTGAACAGGTGAATAATCTTGATCGGCTCTATCGGAATTATTAATTACCTACTAAAATGGTGATATATAATCTGCCGATGCATTCGTCAAGGGTGGTGCCCTTGGCAAATCGGAAACCACGGTGTCGAGTCTGGCGAGGACGAGGGGGGAGGAGGCGGGTGAGAGGGGGGCGTGTTGTGGAGTGGGATGGAAGGACCGCGAGATGGAGCGGGGGCCGCCAGCAGGCCGGCCCGATATTGGCGGGGGTCTGGATTGTGGTCGGGCCAGAGTGTGGTCGGGCCAGGGTGGGTCGGGCCAGCGTGTGCGGCTGGGAGGGCCGGCGGGGGTTTTGTGCGAGGTGGTGGGATTCTGCCCAAGCCCGTTTGGGGTTCGCTTGGCAGGGTTGGACCGGTGGGTGTTTCTGGACGGGGCTCCTCTTGGAGAAAGTTCCACGGGTTTGCTAGGGTGGCGAGAGGGTCCGATCGCGTGGTCGGAGTCGTCCGCTTTGTTTGTTCACGCTGTTTGCCATGCCTGCCTCCACCATTTTCAAGCGGATCATTGACCGGGAGATACCGGCACAGATTGTCTATGAAGACGATCAGAGTCTGGCATTTCGCGATGTGCGGCCCCAGGCTCCGGTGCATGTGCTGGTGATTCCGAAGAAAGAGATTCCCTCGCTGGCGGCGGCCGGAGACGAAGACTCGGCCTTGTTGGGACACCTGCTGACGGTGGTCCGGCGAGTGGCGGTGCAGGAGGGATTGTCCGAGAACGGTTATCGGGTGATCATCAACTGCGGCCGGGATGGGGGGCAGACGGTGGACCATCTGCATCTGCATCTGCTGGGCGGGCGGGATCTGCACTGGCCTCCCGGGTGAGTGTGTCTCGTGCCATGAGGCACGGGTGGGATGAGTGGGAATTGCATTGAGTGAGTGTGGGGCGGGCAGGGACCGCCTGAAGGATGAAACGGAATGGCGTTGCTGACTCAAAAAGACCTGCGTTCACTGAACGAAAGCCTCGAGGAACGGAGTCCCCGTGAGATCCTCGATTGGGCGGTGTCGATGTTTGGAGAGCGGTTGGCGATTCTGTCGGCCATGCAGCAGGCGGGCTCGGTCGTCTGTCACATGGCGAGTGCGGCGGGGCACAAGCTGCCAGTGCTGTTTGTGGACACCGGGGTGCATTTCCCCGAGACGCTCCAAACGCGCGACCGCATTGCCAGCGAGTACGGGTTGGAAGTGATTACGTTGTCTCCCGAGCAGAGTATGGAGGACCAGACCCGGGAACTGGGGATCTTGTACCTCAGCGTCGATGGGCAGTTGAAATGCTGCGAACTGCGAAAATCACAGCCCCTGCGGAAGGCGGCCGGGCGGTATGACGGGTTGCTGTCGAGCCTGCGCCGCAGCGACGGTGAGCGGCGCAGCAATGTGCCGATTGTGGCGCTCGATCAGCAGATGAATTGCGTGCGGAACAATCTGCTGGCCAAGTTCGAAGCTCAGCAGATGAGCGAGTACATCGCTCGCGAGAAGGTGATCGTCAATCCGCTTCATCACCAGGGGTATTCGACGATTGGCTGCAGCCGGTGTACGACTCCCGTGATGCCCGATGAGCCAAAGCGGGCGGGGCGGTGGCGGCATTTGGGGCCGTGGGCGATGTATTGCGGAATCAACCCCACCGATGTGCGGCGTTCGGAGACGGAGTCGATCGATTTGGCGGGGGACCTGGTTGACCGTCTGCTGGGCCGCAAGGTCGACTTTTCGATCTGAAGTGGGGGCGTGCTGGCAGGAGCTTGACCGGGAATTGCCGTGCCGATCGCGGTGCTGGGTGGGTTGGCGAAGCAGTACCCGGGGGTCCCAGATTGTGGCCGGGTCAAATTAATTGGTTTTGGTACAAAACCTGCTGTAAGGTTTGACGGCGCTGACGACAGCGCGATGGCCCTCAAGGGGGTGGGACGCTCCAGGCACTGTGGATTCGAGGCACAGGGAGCGTCCCGCCCTGGGGGGGCCGGTGGAGAATGGTCTTCGTGATCGACTGTGTCTGTATTGTTTTGCCTGTCGCAAAACGATACACTTACGCAGAACGATCTGGCCGATAGGAGATGCGATGCGACACCCGATATGTTCGGTGCGACCTGGGGTGAGGGTTTGCCTGACCATTGCCAGAGGGGTGAGTCTGGCGGTGGTTTTGGGTGGTTGGTTGTGTCTGGGGGCAGCGTCACAGGCGACGGGGGATGACAATCCGGCTGCCGCGAGCAAAGGGGGCTCTCGTGAGACCTCGGCGACCCGTGGCGCGGAACGGGGGGGGAGTCGGGAGTCGACGCGACGAAGCGGGTCGCGGACAGGCAAGTCGGAGGGGGAGGTCCCCGCTGGCGGCTTGTCTGCCGAGCCATTTTCCACCGGTTATGATGGGCAGTACCGCGATCTGATCGGGTTTATCAACGAGCAGGTTCGCAAGGGGTGGGCTGAGAATGGAATGGTCCCCTCGGGCCCGGCTCCTGATGGGGAGTGGTTGCGGCGGGTGCATCTCGATTTGGTGGGGCATGTTCCCGACCTCGAGACGACCGAGGCCTTCCTTGCCGACAAGTCTCCCGACAAGCGGTTCAAGGCGATTGAGAAGCTCCTCAATGATCCGGGCTATGTGCGGCATTTCACCACGATCTGGACCAATCTGTTGATTGGGCGGGCGACCCCGCAGAACATCAGCCGTCCGGCATTGCAGAAGTTCCTGCGGAACGCGTTCGGGAAGAACCGGGGCTGGGACAAGGTCGTGGTCGACTTGCTGACAGCCGAGGGGCATTACGAAGAGAATGGGGCGACGAATTTTCTGCTGTCGCACTTGAATGAAGGGGCGGTTCCGGCGACGGCGATCAGCGCCCGGCTGTTCCTGGGGATCCAGGTGCAGTGCACACAGTGCCACAATCACCCGTTCAACGACTGGAAGCAAAACAGTTTCTGGGAGTTCAACAGCTTCTTCAAGCAGGCGCAGCGGGTCGAGCACCGAGAGTACAACGAGAAGACCGGGCGGATGGACTTTTCGTACTTCGAGCTGACCCGGGCGGACTTTGAGGGGCCGGTGTTCTTCGAACGCCGCAATGGGGTGATGGAAGTGGCGTACCCCAAGTACAACGGGGTCGAGGTTTCGCCCGAGGGGTCGATTGACCGGCGGAAGGAACTGGCATCGATTATTGTCTCGGGAGAGAAGCCCCAGTTGGCCGACGCGGCGGTGAACCGCATGTGGGGGCACCTGTTTGGCTACGGGTTCACACGGCCGGTGGACGACATGGGACCCCACAAGACCCCCTCGCACCCGGAGCTGCTGGACCGGTTGGCCCGGGAATTCGTGAAATCGGGCTACGACCTGAAGCAGTTGATCCGCTGGATCTGCAATTCCGAGGCGTACAATCTCTCGAGCCGGTTCAACGATGGCAATCTGAAGGATGACCCGGCGGCGGGGGAGACCCCGATGTTCAGCCATCTCTACATCAAGTCGATGACGGTCGAGCAGGTGTACGACTCGCTGCTGGTGGCGACCAATGCCCACAAGACCGCGAGTGGCGGTTGGGAGCAGGCCGAGTCGCGCCGGCAGCAGTGGCTGCAGCAGTTCGTGCAGACCTTCGGAACGGACGAGAACGACGAGTCGACATCGTTCGATGGCACCATTCCGCAGGCGTTGATGATGATGAATGGCGAGCTGATGCAGAATGCCCTGAAAGACGCGCAGGGGAGCACGCTGCACACCGTCCTGACCTCTCCCGCGAAACCCGCCGACAAGGCGAAGCAACTCTACCTGGCCACGCTGTCTCGCGTTCCCTCCGACCGCGAGCTGAAGACCGCCAACAACGTGATGAAGAATGCCCGATCTCCCCTGGAAGCGTTCCAGGATCTGTATTGGGCGCTGCTGAACTCGAACGAGTTCATTCTGATCCACTAGAACCGATCGATTGGCCTGAGCGATCGACTTGATCGATCAGGTCGGATCCGATCCTGCGGCTCGCTGCTCACCGACCAAGTTCGTTCACATTTCCGGCGACTGGATTGCTGCCTGTCGCTCTCTTTCCTGTACGAGGTGTCTGATGAGTCTCTCTTCGTTGGCGACATCCGCCGGAATGTCCCGTCGTCACCTGCTGAAGCACCTGGCCGCGGGGGCAACCCTCATTCCGGGGCTGCAGTTTCTGCAGAACATCGAGGCCAATGCGGCCGCGCTGAAGAAGAACAACAAGTCGTGCATCCTGCTGTGGATGAGCGGCGGCCCCCCCACCATCGATATCTGGGACCTCAAGCCCGGATCGAAGAACGGTGGCGAGTTCAAGCCGGTCTCCACTGCGGGGGATCTGCAGATCAGCGAGCACATGCCCGAGACGGCGAAGATCATGAACCACCTGTCGGTGGTTCGCTCGATGAGCACCCGAGAAGCCGACCATGGCCGCGGGCGATACTACATGCACACCGCCTACGTGCCGAATCCCACCGTGATTCACCCCACCTTCGGTTCGGTGGTGAGCTACGAGCTGGGGACCAAGCGCGAGGGGTTGGAGATTCCGTCGTTCATCTCGATTGGCGGACCGAGCATGGGCCCCGGCTTTTTGGGGATGATGCATGCTCCGTTCACGGTGGGGAACAACGGCGAGATCCGCAACGCCGCGCTCCCCGAGGGGCTGGGAGGCAATCGGCTGGACCAGCGGCTGAACATGCTGAACGTGGTCGAGACCGACTTCATTAAGAATTCGCGCAGCCAGCTGCCGAAGGATCACCAGGAGGTCTACAAAAAGGCCCGCAATCTGATGCAGTCGCAGCAGATGGCGGCCTTCAAGGTCAACGAAGAGAAGCCCGAGACCGTAGCCCTCTACTGCGGTACCGGTGCCAACGCCGCCGGGGGAGCGATGGGAATGGGGGCCCGCAACCCGTTCGGCATGGGCTGCCTGATGGCCCGCCGGCTGGTGGAGAGCGGGGTGCCCTTCGTCGAGGTCGACTTCGGCGGCTGGGACCTGCACCAGGGGGTCTTCAACAACCTCAAGACCCAGAAGTTGCCTGTCATCGACCGGGCCATCTCGGGTCTGGTGACCGATCTTGAGCAGCGCGGCCTGCTGCAAGACACCGTGATTGTGTGGATGGGTGAATTCGGCCGGACCCCCCGCATCAACCAGGATGTGGGGCGCGACCACTGGGCGGCGAGCTGGTCGGTGATGATTGGCGGCGGCGGACTCAAGGGAGGCGTCGCGGTCGGAGAGACCGACAAGGACGGCATCCAGTGCGTCAGCCAGAGCTACCTCCCGGGTGACATCTGGGCGACCGCCGCCCATGCCTTGGGAATTCCCTCCAACATCGTCCATACCTCGAAGAATGGCCGGCCGATGAAGCTGGCCGACGGCGGTACGCCGATCAAGGAACTGATTGGCTGAGGCCGGTCCCGGTTGTGTCGAGACAGCCGGAGTGTGAGTTCTTTCACAGTCGTCGGAGACGTTGGTCTCCGACGGCTGTTTTCGTTTTGGGGGCGCGGATGGTGGGGGACTGCCAGCGCGTCCGCTTCCGGCCGATTCACCTCGATGACCGACACGGGGCCCAGCCCAGCGTGGTGGCCGGGGGCCGAGGGGGGGCGGAGGAACACCCACACCGGCCGAACGACGGAAGACGAAATCGTGACCAGGCGCGATCGTCGGCGGTTCAGATTGGTGGGGGATACTCAGCCGGCCGTCCATTGCGGACCCGGGCCGCGTGACGACGGGAACCCGTGGGGCTCGTGACCGTTGTCCGAGAGCGACTGGTCAGGTGCTTTGGGTGGGCAACCTGGGAACACCTCGCTGCCTGGGAACACCACGCTGCCGGCTGCGCGATGCTCGGGGTGAAAGGAGACCTCTGGTCGACACGGGCCGAGTCCACTCGCAACCACCCAACCGGGAAAGGGACCGCGTTCCGGCCCGATTACGGCTTCGCCGCGGACGGGGCGGTGGAGGGAGCGGTCGGCGTGGTGAAGTTCCTCCGGCGGGGGGCTTCGAGGTAGCGGATGCCGGTGTTGGGATTGTTCTTGTCGAAGGCGAACGCGTCGCGGTTTTCGAGGAAGTGCTTGACGTAGGCAATGGGAATCGCAAAGCCCAGCCCTTCACTCGCCAACAGCTTCATGCTGGTGACGCCGATCACCTCGCCCCGCAGGTTGAACAGCGGCCCGCCGCTGTTGCCCGGGTTGATCTGCGTGGTGGTCTGGATGAAGGTGATGCCGCTGAAATTACGGTTCCGCGTGCTGACAATCCCCTGCGAGACCGATCGCTCCAATCCCAGCGGGTTGCCAATCGCGAAGCAATCGTCCCCTTCGCGGAGTTCGTTGTCTTTCGCGATGTAGGTGATGGGGAACTTGAAGTCTTTCTGCACGGGAATCTGCAGCAGGGCCAGGTCGAAGAAAGGATTCATCGCCACGATGGCCACATCGTCGATGCGGCGGCGGACAAACTCTCCCTGCTCGTTCTTCTGGAAGATGGTGCAGGCGATGCGGGTCTCCTGCTCGATCACGTGGTAGTTGGTGACGCAGAACCCGCGTTCATCGAGAATGAACCCCGAGCCCAGTCCGCTGGGGGTCTGCACCAGCACCACCGCCTCGCCGAATTTCTCGGCCAGTTCCTTCACGGTCCTGACTGGCAGGTCGGCCGTGCTGTAGATGTCGCGCTTGTCAGCCTTGGTGGCGGTGGGCTTGTCGGGGGAGTCAACCGTCCGGCTCTTGATCGATGGCACCGGAATGCGGACCACGTCGACCCCCACATCCACAACCAGTTCGCTGGGAGTCTCTTTCAGAACCTGCCCTTCGAGTTTCTGGCCGGTCTTCAACTCGATGATGTCGGCCTGAACCGGGCTGGTGTGCCAATGGGCCAATCCCGCGGCGGCCAAGCCCCCCAGCAGTCCGGCCGACAGCCAGCGACGGAAGCGAACAGCGGGACTCGACAGTGTGGGACGGGGCATGGAACGGGTCTCGGTGCGGTTTGTCCACCGGGCGGGCCCGGTGGGACGGTCAGTTGTTCTTGAACTCGGAATGGCACTTGGTGCACGATTTGTACATCAGATCGAGCCCGGCGGTATAGGCGTCGAACTCCTGGTCGCGGGCGGCGGCCACCACCTTGAGGGCCCCCTCGCGCACACCCGACACCAGCTCGCGATACAGGTCGTCGTCGGACGAGTCGTAGCCCTCGCTCAAAATCACCTGGGCCAGCAGGGCGACCACTCCCGCCTCCCCCAGCACCTGGTCGGCTTCATTTGTCCGCCGGGCGGCGTTCTTCACGCTTCCCGTCAAGTACGTGTGGGCCC
>JBKCTR010000275.1:0-3936 GCA_046318755.1 Planctomycetaceae bacterium | reverse complement strand
GTCGATTTACCCTGCGATCTGACCCCGCCGCCATCGCCGCCCTGTTCAGACTCGGCGAGACTCCGTCGATTAGTGCTCGGTACAACATTGCGCCCACGCAGTCCGTGGGTTGTGTCCTGCCCGAGGCGGCCGGAGTGCGCTGGACTTTGGCACGCTGGGGACTTCTGGCTCGCTGGCAGATCAATGCGCCTGCTTCACATCCCCTGATCAATGCGCGGTCGGAATCGGTTGCGCAGAAGCCGTCATTCCGGTCGGCGTTTCGTAGCCGCAGGTGTCTGATCCCATGCGACGGATTCTTTGAGTGGCAAATGATTGCAGATTCTCACCGCAAGCGGCCCTGGTGGATCACGGTTGGACAGGGAGAGTTGACCGCTTTCGCCGGGCTCTACGAAGTCCAGGAAGATGGCACGGGGCCCGCCCGGATCTCCTGCTGCCTGCTGACAACCGAGGCGAATGCTCTGGTGGCACCAGTGCACCATCGGATGCCTGTTTTGATCGAACGCGAGCACCACGATATCTGGCTTGCCGGGACTCCTGAAGCCGCTCTGGGATTGCTGCGACCGTATCCTGCTGAACCCATGCGACGCGTGCCGGTCGACTTCGCTGTTGGGAATCCGCGACATGAATCACCCGACTGCGTGTTACCCGTTGACAGTCCGGTTGTGGGACATGAAGTGGTGTCCGGGAAGCTGGCGGTTGATGAATCATCTTCGCCGTCCATCAGGAATTGATAACGTGTGCCGTTCTCCGTTGTCGGAAGCAGGGGCTTGTGTGACTCGATGGACCAGTCTGTTGGGGGCTGTTCGACTGTCCCTGCTTGGGGGTGGCGCAGTCGGGCCCTTGGTGGTACTGGTGATGCTGATGGCGGATCCCTCCGTCGCACCGTTGCAAGCGTTCGAGCCTCGGGAGAGCCGGGTCCCATTCGAGGACGTGGCAGCTCTGCTGAAGACCCGCTGTGTGAAGTGTCATGGGCCGGCGAAGTCGGAACGCGGGCTGAATTTGTCCACCCCCGCAGGAATTCTCCGCGGCAGCCGGGCTGGTTCAGTTGTCAGGCCTCACGATGCACCGGGCAGCCCGTTGTGGACTCGGATCGCCGATGGCAGCATGCCCCCCGATGATCCGCTCGACGAGGATGACAAGTCGCTTGTGGCCGGGTGGATTGAACAAGGCGCGGCTGGATTGTCGGTCGATTCGTCAGAGGAGCATTGGGCCTTTCGCCCACTGCGCCCCGTGTCACGCCCGGATGTCGCCGGCGGTGAATCGGGGGGGCTGATCGATCAATTCCTGTTGGCCGAGTTGTCGAAGACGTCCCTAGACTTCAACGCAGAGGCCAGCCGCGAATCGCTCCTTCGAAGAGCGACTCTGGTGGTGACCGGTTTGCCACCGACGATGGAAGAACAGCAGGCCTTCCTGAGTGATCCGGCACCCGATGCGTACGGCAGACTGGTCGACCGCCTGTTGGCCTCTCCTCAGTTGGGGGTGCGCTGGGGCAAGTTGTGGCTTGATGCGGCGGGATATGCCGATTCCAACGGGTATTTCAATGCCGATTCCGACCGGCCCTGGGCGTGGCGTTATCGCGACTGGGTTGTTGGAGCGATCAATTCCGATCTGCCATTTGACGAGTTTCTGAGGGCGCAGCTTTGTGGAGATGAACTGACTTCGGTTGAAGAGGGACGCGAAGTGAGTCCGGAGATTCAGGGGCTGTTGATTGCGACGCACTACCTCCGAAATGGCCAGGATGGTACCGGGGAGAGCGATGGAAACCCGGATGAGGTACGGGCCGACAAGTATTTCGCCCTCGAGTCGTGTGAGCAGATTGTCATGTCGTCCCTGTTTGGGCTGACGGTCCAGTGTGCGAAGTGCCACGATCACAAGTTCGAACCGATTCGACAGGAGGACTATTACCGGTTGCAGGCGGTGTTCGCACCGGCATTCCGAATTGATGATTGGCGGAAGCCGAACGAACGGTTTCTGATGGCCCCTCTGGCCGGCGAGATGAAAGTCTGGGAGGAACATCGGAGTCAACTGCGGCACGAGCTGGAAGAGCTCGGTCAAGCTCTTGCCGACCAGGTGCGGAACAAGAGGGTCGCTGGTCGGATCCTGTTTCATGACGATTTCGAAGGCACCCATCTGGCGGAACGCTGGAGCAATCGGCTTCCGGGCGACAACGATCCGGCTGGTCAGGTGCCTGTCCGGGTCGATTCCAAGGAACGTCCCGGCGCGTTCCTCCGAGATGGAGCGTTGGTGATCGCCGAAGGAGGAACCCGGGGTGACAGCATTCTGAGCACCGCGGATCCCATCAACTGGGTCCCTGCCGAAGTGGGGGCTGCGATCGAGGCCACGTTCGATCTGTTATCCAATCGGGGGGAAGAAGGAGACGCTGAGGCCGAGCGGATTGGCTACCTGATTGATCTGCGGGATTTCGCCGATCAAGTTGCCGATTCCCCGGGGAATGTCTTGATCGATGGCCATCCCAAGGGGGCCACGTCGATCTACCTGGACTATCCTGGCGCCGATTCTCGCATGGCCGGAAGCATTGGCGGGCAGGGACATGTGCCCGGGCGGAAATTTGGGGTAAGAATCGTCCGAATCTCTGAAGATCAGGTTCGATTGCACTTGTTGGTGGATCATTTGCCTGATGGAAAGACGTTGGATCTGCCGACGAAGGCATTCACCACAGGGGGGGGATTCGGGTTTGTGTATTGCTGTGGTCGCAGCTTCGTGGTCGACAATGTGCTGATTGAAGAGTTCCCGCCAGAGGCCGCGAGTGAGGCGTTGCGGGAGTACCATGCGCAAAATCGCCAGTTGCAAGAGCGGATGGAGTCTCTGCGTGGGCGATTGAAAACGCTGGACGCCAGCGCTCCGGGAAAGATCTCCTGGGTGACTGATGTGTCATCAAGTCCGCCGGAGGTCCATTTGTTGACCCGGGGCAACTACTCTACGCCGGCCCACTTGGTGACTCCCGGCCCTCCCTTGTTCCTGTCACAACAGGAGGAGGACCCCGACTTCACCATCCGGCCGGGAGTGAAAACAACGGGTGTGCGAAGGGCCTTCGCGGAGTGGGTCCTCAAAAATCCCCGGTCACGGTCACTGCTGGCGCGGACCCAGGTGAACCGACTCTGGCAGGCCTGCTTTGGCACAGGGATTGTCGCCACGTCAGACAACCTGGGACAAAGCGGCGCGGCCCCCAGCCATCCCGAGTTGTTGGAGTATCTCGCGGCATCGTTTCTGGAGCAGGGCTGGCACCTGAGGCCGCTACTCCGGGAGATTTTGATGTCGAGGGCGTTCCGGCAGTCGAGCCTCCCAAATGACAGAGGCTTGGCGGCGGATCCCGACAATCGGTTGTTGTGGCGATTTCCCGCTGTGCGGCTGGATGCCGACATGATCCGAGACTCGCTCTGGCAGTTCTCGGGGCGACTGGATGGTGCCTTGGGGGGGCTTCCGGTGCCGACCACACGCCTGGATCAGGGCGAGGTTGTGGTTGCCGAGTCCGCGGTGACAGTGGCCAGGCGTTCGCTCTTTGTTTATCAGCGACGGACCCAGGCCTTGGGACTCCTGCAATTGTTCGACGCTCCCCAGTTGGTGTTCAACTCCACACGCCGCTCCCGCTCAACGATTCCCCTGCAGTCACTGGCACTTCTCAATGGCGACTTCGTCATCCGCCGGGCGGAAGAACTGGTGCGGCGTCTGGAAGGACATTCCCGGGACCCGGTCCAGCGAATCGAGGCGCTGTGGCGAATTTGCCTGGGAAGGGGGCCTTCGGAGGAGGAGTTGACCATGGCTTCGGAGTTTCTCGACAAGCAGTCGACTCGCCTTGGCTCAACCGAAGAAGCTGTGCGTGAAGCGTGGCGCGATCTTTGTCAGAGTGTTTCGGGATGTAACGAAGCGTTGTATCTTCCCTGAGTCGCCGTGGGGCACACCCCGACCGTGTTGGAC
>JBKCTR010000274.1:0-4929 GCA_046318755.1 Planctomycetaceae bacterium | reverse complement strand
CGCCGTCGATCTGCAGAATCTGCGGCTGGACTGTGAATTCGTCGACGGTGATCCAGGGATTCGTTGCGTCGTACTGCGGATCGATGGTCGTCGGAGATGTGCGCCCCAGGTGAACGCGCCGCTCGAGGATGATCTTGATGCGGTTCGCCGGATCGAGCGTGTTGGGGCCGGCCGTCTCGCTGCCCCGCAGGAATCCCCCGCGGAATTGAGGATTGTTCGAGACATCCTGCGTCCCCGACGAGTAGTCGATCAACTGCCAGTAGCCCTTGCCGTAGTGACTGTTATGAATCAGGTCGACATAGCAGCCGGGAGGGGCATCTGTGGTCTTGTTGGGGACCGACGTCTCCCGCAACATCGGCGACAATCGGTAGTAGGTGTCATCCAATGTATCGTCGGCATCCACCCGGAGATCGGCGCTGCGCACCACCGGGTTGCCGTTGTTGTCATTGAAGCTGTCGACCTGTCCGTCGTCGCGTCCCATCGAACCGACGGTCAAGATGCCGCCGCCACGCACCAGCGTGGGATCCTGATCGGGTGAGTTTCGCAGATTCCGCCGCAGCACCACGCTGGTGCGCAGTTGCGTGGTGGGTCGCCGGGGAGTGGCCAGACGCGTGTCGGTGTCGCTCTGCCGCACCACACTCAGCCGCCAGTTTCCTCGTGTGAGGTCGACCGGGTAGGGGCTGGCATTCCGCAGTTCGATGTGGGTGAACCAGCGATTGGAAGCGCCATCGTCGTAAGCCGTGGCGGAGTGATCTTCATTCGAGGGGGTCTTGGCCTGATAGATGCACAGCACCTCCGAGATCGTCAGGCTTTGGAGCTCGACTCCATAGACCACGGCGGGAACACTGCCACCATCGGCGGGCAGGCTGTTGTCGACCGTCAGATCCCAGCCGTTCGCGAGGTTCGGGTCAAACCGGAACTCCGTGATCACATCGTCGGGGTCCATGGCGTCGACCAGATTGACCGCGAACTGGGCCATTTCCAGTTTCTGCCACGGCAGGTAGATGTCGGACTGCAGCGGGCTTCCCACTGCGGCGTCCGAGCCGAAGAGATACAGCAGTGTGTAAATGTCGCGGGCCAGCAACTGCCGATCGGCCAGGGCCCACCATTCCTGGTCGGCGGGAGCAATCAACGGGGGTTGGCTGCCCGGGGCCGAGGGGAGCAGTCCCGAACCCGCATCGGTCAGGTGCGGGGTCAGCCGGCGGAACCGCACTGTGTTGTTGAGGAAGCCCGCGGGGGTCGATGCGGCATTGACCGCACGCTGCGGGGGCTGGCTGGAATTCATCAGCCACGCGACACGGTTGATGTCGAGACGCCGCTGCTGATTGAGCCCCGCGAAGAACGGATTGTTACGGAACTGTTCGAACTGCGCCCAATTGGCGGGAACGGCACCGGGCGCGGGCATGGTCATCCCGATCCAGGCAGCCACTTCATTGCGGAAGAGGGGATTGGTCCCCTGGGGCAGTGTCGGCGGAAACGACAGGTAGCCCCCGATGGGGTTTCCCACCGGAAACTGCGCCTGCACCCATTCCCAGGTTCGCTGGGGATCATAGTGGAACGAGTGATTCAGCAGATCCCAACTGTCGGTGGTGAATTTGCGGCGGATCGCCTGGGCCTGCTGATTGATCTCGAAATTGAACGGGACCACCGACCGCAGCCGCGATCCCGACGACGCGGCCGCGTAATCTCCCGGCGAGGCATGCAGGGCGAACAGCTCGTCGACAGGATAGGGGGAATCGAGCCCCGGGAAGCGGTAGCGCCGGTCCACAATCATCTCGGCTGGCTCATCGAGCAGTCCCAGCAGATTGACGTTGGGAACCATGGTCGTGCTCATGTCCGCCACCGACCGTTTCTGCAGTTGGCTCCCCCCCTGGAACAGTTCGTAGCGCGGCCACCGCACCGGACTGAGCGTGCCATACGGGTCCACCCGCAGGAACGTGGTCAGGCCCGTGTCGTTGGGCAGAGTGGTCAGGTAATTCCCGGCCCCCACCAGATCGACCGGATGTCCCGTGCTCCAGCCCGCCGATGGACCAGTTCCCAGCGGATATCGCCGGTTCAGCGCCGAGACATAGGCCGGGGGAGTGATCTCGCGCGCCGCCACGCCGGGGTGTTGATCGACAGAAATGGGTTGATTCGCTCCGTCCACCGCCCAGCCCGCAAACCCGTTGTAGTTGTCATCCCCCTGGATTCCAGTGATGGCCCCTCCCGCACCGGTCTGGGTCGCTTGGTTCAGGTTGGCCCCAGAGGGCACCGGCTGTCCTGGCCGAGGGAACAGCGACCAGCGATTGGGGGTGTCGGCATTCGAATTGTTCCACCCGGTGACAGTGGTGGATGTCTCTCCATTCCGCCCTTCAATGATCTTTCCGATGGGAACATTCCCCGTGCCGATCAGGGTGGGGTTCGAGACATCGAAATCAGGCCGACCCCACTGCAGAAACATCAGTTCGAGATTCGCCATCTCGGACCGGTTGATCAGATACTGGCTGGTGGGGTTGTACTTCTGGAAGGCGATGTGCTGCAGCACCGGCTTGGCCGTCGCGGCACTGCTGACCGGTGAACTCAGAAAGGTCGTTGAAGTCGGGTCGGCCGAGAGGGCCCAGAACGGATTGATCTCCGCGGCCGAGCGCCCGTAGTTCGAGCGGGAAATCGACGATGGAGGCGCCGGGTAGGCCGAGCCAAACAGGCTCGCCTTCGAGGTCGTCATCTGGCCGGTGATCAACTGGTTGAGATTCCCGGCGGTGTTCACGTTGATCAGCCCGTCCGCCGGCAGCACGGTGAACGAAAACAACGGCACCACCCCCCGTCCATCCTTCAGGAAGAACGGTGGATGTCCCAGGTCGAGCCACACACCATCGCGTTTGCCACTCCCGCGATTGTCAACGTCGTACTCGTAATTCTCCAGCAATTGATTGTTCAGGTCGACACCGGCATTCGAAGGACCGGGCTTGATCGACCAGATTCCCTGCTCGCGGGGGCGATTGTTGTTGTTGGGATCGCGCAGGCTTGTCGCCTGGTCCAACGTCATGATTCCCGCGACGTCTTGTTGAAAGCGGGGGACCCCATTGGGGAACTTGTCTTTGACGGTCGGGTACAGCGGCTTTTGATTGCCGCCATACACCACGACCTGGTGCGCAGGATGCGGACGCATCACCCGCGTTGCCAGATTCTCATTGCGATCCCAGTCGGCATCGACCCGATCTCCCGCCGATTGTGGGTTCCGCAGGTACTGGGGCCGATGAAACGACGGGATGATCACCGAATAGACCCGCGTGGGATCGCCCGGATTGACCGACACCGATTCGTTGTACGCCAGAAAGACATTGTTGATGTCGGGATAGGTGTAATCCACGTCCGAGGAGGGCAGGTTGGCGATCAATCCGGCCCGCGTCACATTGGTGTCCCGCAGGGCCGCCGGCGACAGATTGCTGCTGAGCCAGAGATTGGCCTGGATGGCATTCGCCAGTGGCTGGCCCGACGTCGGATCAATCACCACCGGCTGTCCCAGGTTGTCGGCGACGAGGTTGACTCCCACCCCGTTGAACGGCTGCATGTCGAGCGGGGCGGTCCGGCCCGAACCATCGGGCATCGCCCCGAACATCCCCAGCATGTTGGGAATCAGGCTGTGCCGGCCCGGCCACAACACGCTTTGCATGTTCTCTTCGCGTGGGCCGATCAGCAGTTGCTCGAGACCATAGTCGAACAGCACATCGCTGTTGACCTCAACTCCCTGCCGCTGCGAGGCATCGGCATAGTAGTTCGCCGATTCATGCTCCTGGGCGGTGAAGGTCAGGGCGGTGAAGCCCAGCACCATCAACAGCAGCAAGAGGCTCAGCATCACCAACAGCACCGACCCCGGCCGGGCTCCCTGCGGAGCGGCCAGAGACGTCGGGCGTTGGATGGAATGGCAATGGCGACGGGGTGTCATGACAGTCACCTGGATCACGGGAGAAGTCCGTGCCTCACTGGGACCAACGAAGGGAACTCAACGTTTGGGTGGGAAAGGCACTCCCCACCCAAGCTGCCAGCGGCAGAACAGCCGCTGGGGCAGAGCATCGAACCAGGCCGATTCGTCTCCAACTCACTGCAAGCCGGTCTGCAACGGGAACAGCAGGGTCACGTCCCGCAACTGGCGGGTGCTGTTTTCAAAAAACGTGATGCGAATCTGGATCGCCTTGAGCGGAATCGCAATGTCATCCGTGCCAGGCCACCCCAGTTCATTCACATCATCCACGGTTCCATTTTGGTCATCGTCAAATTGCGGATCCCCCGGAAGTCCATCCCGTCCGGGCAGGGCGGCCCGGAATGGGGGACGACTGGGACGGTCGTTGGCGCTGAATTTCACCTGGGGATGCCAGGTATCAAACCGGTACGCCCCGTCAACACAGTAAGAATGCAAAAACTGCGGAAGCGGTGCCCGGTAAAATCCCCGCGCTCCATTGTGCCCCAGATCGATGAAGCCGCCGTCGTCGCTGCCGGGATAGCCGAGTTCCCCGGGGTCGATTTGACCGTTTGGCAGGAAATCGGTCGCCCCGTTGCCCTCGTCGTCGATCCCCTGCCGCCCGGGAGCGAGGTCGGGCCCGGGGTGCAGCGCCGGATCCCACAACTTGATGTCGAAGCGGTGCACGTTCGTCATCAGCAGGTCTTCACCCGCCCGCAGGCCCCCCGCGTACTCCACAATCTTCCCGGCATCCGGGTTGTAGTTGAGTGCCGTGGAGTAGTCGTACGGGTTGGGCGAATCGGACGTCACTCGCCCCGGATATCCAAATCCCTTCGAGGGATCGCCGTAGCTGTAAGCTGAAGTTTCTTCGTGCGTGAACCGGCCGAAGTAGAAGCCGTTTGGCACCGCCGAGGATTCCCGGGGCATTCCATTCAACACATTGTGACCAAACCGGTACTTGGGATGACCGAGCGAGACACTCAGCCATGACC
>JBKCTR010000273.1:0-3868 GCA_046318755.1 Planctomycetaceae bacterium | reverse complement strand
GTGCTAGTGTCAGAGAATCGTCTCCTTGGCGGCGGATCCCCATGCCGGATGACTTGATTGTCCACCATCCTCCCGAACGCGGCGCGCCGACGCGGCGGTCGGTCGTGGTCTACATGTGCTGCACCAGTTGCTGCTGCCTGCACACAGCAGGGGCGCTGTTGGGGGCGTTGCTGGGAGGGGGATTGACCCGCCGTCCGGACGACCCGGGGTTTGATCCGCAGCGTGTCATTCCAGGGGTGCATTGGCTGTTCGATCGCCTGCCGCGAACGCAATGGATCTTCTGGTCGAGCCTGTTGGCAGTGGTGGGGCTGAGCGTGCCGGTTTCGGTCTGGAATCTCTGGCAACGGCCGATCGACGATATTCTCTTGTCAACAGCGATTCTGATTTTGTTGTTTGGCCCGGGCTACATCCTGGCGGCGTGGCTGCTGGGCTTGATCCGTCTGGCAATGCGGCCCGCTGGCTCGGTGCGATCCCACGAGTATTGGGCTTTGCACAGGTCGCTCGGCTGGGCCCTGTTTGGAGCGGTGATGGGGTTGGCCTTGATGGGCATGCTGTCGGGTGGCGTGCCACTGCCATTCTTCCGTTGAGGGCCAGGTGTGCCATGCCCGACGAACTGTTCATACGCCATCCCCCCGAGCGGGGCCGATCCGGTCGCCACGCGGTTTGGGTCTATTCAGGCTGCTGCTGCCTGATGTACCTGCACTCTGTGGGGGCCGTGCTGGGGGCGTTTCTCGTGGGGGGAGTCTGGCGATCTCCCTATGAATCAGGCGTGTACTTCCATCAGCAGCAGCGCATCCCACTGGTGCATTTGGTCTTCCAGCGACTCCCCAACCACCAGTGGCTGTTCTGGTCGAGCCTCGTGCTCGTCATTCCCTTCTGCCTCCCGGCGCTGGTCGGGCTGATGATTCTCACCTATCCCTGGATTTGGCCCCAAGTCGAGAAGTTTGTGGGGTGGAACATCAGAGAGACGTTTCCCGAACTGAACCGCCCGGAGTGGCAAGTGATCCTGGCGGTGTTCAATCTCAGCGCCTTCATCGCGTCGTTTCTGCCGCTGATGTTTGTGCCCGCCTGGATTCTGGGGTGGCTGCGGCTGAACCGGCGTCCCCCAGAGACGGTCCTGGATATCGAACACAAAGGCCTGCACGAGACGATCCTGGGAGCGTACGTGGGAGGCTGCCTGGGGCTGGTCGTGATGATCGTGTTGACCTGGCTGGGGATCGACTTGACCCCCTGATTCCTGCTCGTGTTGATCTTCGGCTGAGGAAGGCTCCGGCGAATCACCCGGCGGAAACCTCTCCTGGGAAAACCGCGTCCGACTGTACAGGTGCCCGATGCCCCATGACCTGCTGGTCCGCCTTCCCCCCGAGCGTGGCCGGCCTACTGATCGAGCGGTGCTGGTCCATACGGGCTGCTGTTGCCTGATGTACCTGCACACGGCGGGGGCCGTGCTGGGGGCGTTGCTGGCTGGGGGCCTGCGGCGGTCCCCGGACGAATCGTGCGTGTACGCCGACTGGCAGCAACGGATTCCGTGGATTTCCCAGATCTTCCGGCGTTTGCCGAACCACCAGTGGCTGTTCTGGTCGAGCCTGGTGTTCGTGATCCCCCTCTGTGTGGGGGTGGTGGTCGGGATTGGATATCACACCTCTCCCAGTGACTATCCTCTCATCGCGAAGTATGTGACCTGGGATTTGGCGTCGATGTTTCCCAACCGGTTGAGAGGTCTTCCGGAAATCGTCTTCGTGATTGTCGCCATCTTCGCACTGGTGATGTCGTTCTTGCCGGCGATGTTCATTCTCGCCGGGATTCTCGGCATGATCCGGCTCCGCCGGCGGACTCCAGACCCAGAGACGGCTGCGGAACTTCAGGGATTGCTCCGCATCGTTGTCGGAGGACTCGGAGGAGTCTGTCTGGGGCTGGGGGCGATGTACGTGTTGAACCGGCTGGGGGTGCCATTGGTCCCTTGAGTCGCGGTGCCGTTCGCGTGTGTCGCCTGCCGTTGCGCGGGCCAGTGTGTCCCCGGCTCCTCCCCTGACGGTCGAGAATACCGGCGGCGGGCGCGCTCACTGCGGGGACTTGGCAGGGGGGCCATCCCACGTCCGTCGCGGGACCTGGCTTAGGAGCTGGGGGAGACAGCTCTCGACAACTGCACTCTCTGATGCCAAACCATTCCGGTAAGATTTTGCTGGAGTGGTTGTTTTGGAACTGTGTTCCATGGCTCCCGTCGCTGGAAGCTGGGTTCTGTGTTCCTCGGCGGGATCCTGGAAACTGGAGTCGGTCGATTTCCGATGTCTGAGCCCCCGATCCTTCACCATCCTCCCGAACGCGCCCTTGCCCGGCAACGGTCAGTGGTTGTGTAGGCGTGCTGCACCAGTTGTTCATGGCTGAATACGCTGGGGGCGATGGCGGGGGCCTTGCTGGCCGGAGGGCTGGGCCGCGCCGAGCAAAGCCACCCCGGAGATCCCCAAATCTCGCGGCCTCCGATCTCCTGGCTGTTCGCACGGCTGTCGGCGAACCAGTGGTACTTCTGGTCCAGACTGGTGGGAGTCCTTGGGGGTCGATTTTGTGGGAGCCCTCGGATTGTGCTGGTGGCTGCAGTGGGAGCCCCCCCCTGGCCAATCCCGCCATCGCCATCCTGATGTGGGGACCGTGGTTTGTGTTCGCGGCGTGGGTGGTGGCCATGATCCGCATGGCCCGGCAACCCATCGGGGCATTGACCCACCCGGAGTGGTGGGGCCTGCACCGCTCGCTGGTGGGAGGTCTGGTGGGGACGGGACTGGGCTTCTGGCTGCTGGCGGCCCTCGATTCCCTCTGGTTCGAACTGGCTTGGAAAGGGAGTGGGCTGGCGGCGTTGGCACGTTTTTTTGAAGGGGATTCCCGATAGCGGGGGGGATTCGGGATAGGCCACCTGTCGTGGCACGCCTGTCTGAGCGCCGCTTTGTCGACTGGGAATGGACAGGTCGCGGTGGACAACCGGAGATTGGCACTTGCCGCGAAGGGGTCTCCCACTCAACAATTCCAGAGACCGTTTCTCTGACCAGGATGGCATTGTGATCGACACCCCCGATGACCTGATGATCCGCCATCCGTCTGAACGGGGCCGCACGTCACAGCGGTCCGTGGTGGTCTACGCCTGCTGCAGTTGCTGCTGCTGCCTGCATACACTGGGGTCTCTGGCGGGCGCCCTGATGGGCGGGGGATTCAAACGGACGGCGACCGATCCCGGATTCGATCCGGAACGCCGCATCCCGATGGTCCACTGGCTCTTCGACCGGCTCCCCCGCACCCAGTGGATCTTCTGGACCAGCGTGGTCGGGGTGGTGTTCACCACGGTCGCCGTCTTGTCCCTCCTGTTTGGGAGCGGTGGCCTGACGGGGGGCGGACCCGGCCTGACCGAGGGACTGGTGGTGTCGCTCTTCAGCCTGGCACTGGGGGGGCCGCTGGTCCCAGTCGCCGCCTGGGTGGTCAGTCTGATCCGGCTGGCGTTTGTGACGCGGGGTCAGGAGGCATCCGAAGAGTTCTGGCTGCTGCACAAGATGCTGCTGTGGTCGTTCGTCGGAACCTTGGCCGGCCTGCTGGTGATGGGGCTGATCCTGCTGATGCTCATGGCGGCCTCCCGCTGACCCCGGGAAGTCTCTGTCCCGGTGAGGCAGAGCGTCGAGTGCCGTGGCCCACAGCCACACACCACTGCCAAAGTCGAGAATAGCCGACCCGTGCCACGACACGTCGAGCCCGGTTGTCGTCCTGTTCCATGCGAGAGTCCGACATGTCCTCGGAGTTGATGATCCGCCACCCGCCCGAACGGAACCGCGTGTGTCGCGGCTCGGTGCGGCTGTACGCCGGTGCCTGTTGCTGCTGCAGTAGCCTGCAC
>JBKCTR010000272.1:0-3010 GCA_046318755.1 Planctomycetaceae bacterium | reverse complement strand
GATGGAAACGGCTGGGCTGGGGAGGATTGGTGCTGGCGATCCTCGGGCTGTCGCTCCCATGGTGCCCCCCCCTGGTTCTCGACGCCGTGACTGCGCGGCATCTGGTGGCCTGGACGATGTTTCCCGCCTCGCCCGCGTATGTCACCGGGATGCTGGGAATCACTCTCGTGATGTTCACGCTCTGTCACTGGGTATTCGATCCCCCGTCCCGTTGGCCAGTCCCCCCCTGGTTTTCCACGATTTTTCAAACATTCAGCCAGCATTCCCTGTCTCTGTACCTGCTGCACCACGTCGCGCACCTTTGGCCGTTGTGGCTCTACTCGGCACTCCGGGGAGAAGACACCACACGTCTGTGGCAACAGGCCACCTCGACTGGTACGGCCGTTGTTTTTGCGGCCCTGTTTCTGGTGGCGGCGTACGGGTTGTTGCGCTGGCTCGACCGCGTGGGGGGACCCACGGCGGAGTCGGTCCTGCGATGGCTCTGCGATTCGCCGTCCTGAGTGGCAGGCCTCAGGCATTCACCCTGCGCAGCAAGTCGCGCATGGCGGCGGGAAACCCGGGCAGGGCTGCATCAGGACCGGCAAGGTGGGGATGCCAGGCCTTCTCCCATTCGAGACTGTACCAACCCTGATACCCAGCCATCCGCAGGGTGCGCAGGCATTCGCGGGCCGGAAATTCGCCCGTGCCAAACAAGGCATAAGACACGTCATCCCGATGCCCGCTCATCAACGCGCGTGCCTGGGCCGCGGCCGATTGCGCGGCTGGGTCGGCCAGGGAAGTCCCCGGCAAACAAGTCGCGGCGGAGGAACTCACCGAGTCTTTCCAATGGGTGTGCCAGGTGCGGGATGCCACGCGTTGCGCAGTCTCTTCGAGAGCCTCTCCCTGGAACCGCCAGGGATGATGGGTATCCCACAAGATGCCTACCCTGGGATCCACCACCCGTTCGAACAGCCGGGAAAGCAACAGCGTATCGGAAAAGTCTCCGTGGGTCTCCAACACGATCCGCACGTCGGGTGCAGCCTGTCCCGCGAATTCCCCCAGCCGATTCAGCCCCTCGGCAATCGCCTCCAGAACACTCGTTGCGGTTTCGGCACGGGGCCCGTCGGGAAGAACATCGCCGAAGACCCGGACGAACCCCGCTCCCAACTCGACCGCGAGTTCGATGTACCGTCGTCCGATGTCGAGTTGCTGGGCACGTACGATCGAAGAGGGGTCATCGAAACGGACCGACGAGGCCAGCCCGCAGATGTGCAAACCCAGATCGCTGAAAATTCGCCGGCTCTCCGCCCGGTTTCCAGGGGTGAACTCGGTGCGTGCAGGAAGGTCGGTGTCGCCAGCCACCATCCGCACTTCGACCCCGTCGTAGCCATACTGGGCCGCGCCGTTCGCGGTTTGAATCCAACTCCATTCCGGGCAGGCCAGTGTCGAGAAGCTGATCCGACTCATCGCGAGGTTCCTCGGCGGAACGGGACCACACTCCACGAAATGGTGAGGGCGACGAGAGAGTCCCTTTCGAAGTCTGTGCGGGGTCAGGCGACGCCAGCGGGTACCGCGACCTGCAACTGGGCCGCCAGCTTGATCAGTTCATTCCAGTTCCCCTCGTCGAGGGGCACGCCATCCCGTTGACGGCGGGCAAGCAGTTCGCGCTCGGGATCGCCAGGAAGAATGACCCGATCGACTCCGGCCTTGCGGGGGGTATTTCGCACGAACGGTTCGAGAACACCAATCTGCTCCCTCAGGTGAGCCTCGCCGCCGAGGTGGCGGGGATCGAGAATCACAAACAGCACATCATTCCCGACGGGAGGCGGAGCCTCGGGATGCGAGCATTTTCCCCCCGACAATCCCCCGGCCAGCAATTCGATCAGGAATGCCAGTCCGAAACCCTTATAGGCTTGGTCGCCCCCCATCGGAAGGATCGAACCTGGAGGATTCCCGTAAAGCTGATTCGGGTCGGTCGTGGGATTCCCTTCGGGATCGAGAATCCATCCCAGGGGAACTTTCTCGCCGGCGATCCGCTTCACCCGGACCTTTCCCTCGGCGGTGGCGCTGGTGCCGAAATCGAGGATGAATGGACCGTGTTCCCCGCCGGGCATTCCAATGCTGAGGGGATTGGTTCCCAACCGGCCGCGGATGCCGCCAACGGGGGCCACCCGCTGACCAGACCCGTGCGAATTGGCACAAATGATGGAAGCCATGCCGGCGGCGGCAGCCTGCTCGGCATATTCCCCCACCCGGCCGATGTGTGCCGCCTGGCAGAGCGAGCCAGCTGCCACCCCCACCTGCGACGCCTTGGCCACCAGCCGGTCGACCAGTTCACGGGCCAGAACCTGACCCAAACCCCAACCCGCATCACAGACCAGCAGGGCGGGTGTTTCTCGCTCAATCTTCAGCGCGACCCCGGGCCGAACGCGGCCATCCTTCATCGCGGCAATGTAGAACGGGACCCGCATCACGCCGTGCGAGTCATAGCCGCGCAGGTTTGCCCCCACAAGGCTCGACGCGAGGACCTGCGATTCACCGGGAGAGACCCCTGCAGCACGGAACAGAGTCTCGGTGAACCTTGTGAGCGTTTCAGCGGGCAGAACTGGCATGATTGTGCAGGGCGATTTGTTGTCGGGCGGCGGCCACCACGTTCTCCGTGGTGAAACCGAAATGTTTCTGGAGATCCTTCAAGGGTGCCGAAGCGCCGAAGCCATTCATCGCCACGACCGCCCCCTCGCATCCTACGTAGCGATGCCACCCTTGCGGAGCCGCCATTTCGACCGCCACCCGGGCCGGTACGCGGCGGGGCAAGACTTCTTCCCGGTACCCGGGATGGCTGGCGCAGTATTGCTCGAAGAGCTCGAAGCAGGGGACCGAGACGACGCGTGATTTCACACCGGAAGCCATCAGACTCTCGTGGGCCGACAGTGCCAGAGACACTTCACTTCCGCTCGCGAGCAGGATGACATCGGGCGTTCCCCCGGCATCGGCCAGCACGTAGGCCCCCTTGTGCAGGCCCTGTGCCGAG
>JBKCTR010000271.1:0-5049 GCA_046318755.1 Planctomycetaceae bacterium | reverse complement strand
CGGGGGGAACCGGTCGGGCCACAAACGCAGCCTGAGTGTGGTCAAGACGCACCGCGGCGCAACCGGTGGGGCTGGCGTTTTCTCTGTCGCCAAATCGGCGATTTGCCAAGCAGTTCTGGCCTCCATACCATTTTTTGGTGTTTGGTGGTCGAGCCACGGTTCGATCCTCTTCTCTACCTCTCCGGATCCCTGAGATGAAGCGTCCCTCCGCACCCGCTGTGATCGTCCCCCTGCTGGCACTGCTGCTGGGCTACAGTTGGGCCCACCGACCAGACGCCTCCGGGCAGGGAGACCGACCGCGTCTCGACATCGCCTTAGTCGACATGGTCAAGCTCTTCAATGCCGACAAAGACTATGTCTCCCAGAGGGAAGAACTGCAGAAAGAGGTGGCCGAGGCCCAGAAAACCCTGCAGGAAAAACATCAGGAACTTCTGCAACTGCAGGAGGAGGGGCGCAAGGCCAAGCCCAATTCCGAAGAGCAAAAACGCATCGGCGAAGAACTGCGGCAAAAGGCCCGCGATGCCGAGATGTTCCGCCAGAACCACGTCAACAAGGTCCTCGAAACCGAGAAGACCCTCAACATCAAGACCTGGCGGACCATCAATGAACGCATCCAGCGGTATGCCGACGATCGCGGTATCCGCCTCGTCATCCGCTACACCTCCCAGCCTGTCGAAGAGTCCAAGTCTCCCCAGGAAGTGCTGGCCCTCATCAACCAAGATGTCGTCTATCACAACAGCCTCGATGTGACGGAAGACATCCTGCAGACGCTCAACTAAACCGACACCCCAGTCCGTCTGGCTCACCGCGCCGCCGCATCTGGCCGTCGCGGCGGCCGCAGTTGTCACTGCCAGCGGTTCCCCATCACAGGCATCAGCGCTGTTCCGAGACCGCTGGGATTCGACCTTTTCGAACCCCTCCGGTTGCGGTACAGACTGAGTTGTCACCGCGCTCTTTCCCCGAACGATCCGCTTCCCCCCATCGCCATGCTCATTTTCTGCGTCGTGCTCTACATGCTGGCCACCGTGGCCCTCGGCCTGTTCGCCTCGCTGCGTGTGAAGGACTCCAAAGACTTCATGGTCGCTGGACGGTCCCTGCCGCTCTACATGAGCTTCGCCTGCGTGTTCGCCACGTGGTTCGGGGCCGAAACCGTTCTCTCGGTCTCGGCCAAGTTCGCCCACAAAGGGCTCGGCTTCGTTTCGGGCGATCCCTTCGGTGCCTCATTCTGCCTCGTGCTGGTCGCCATCTTCTTCACCCACACGTTCTATCGACTCGGCCTGCTGACCATCGGCGACTATTACCACCAGCGCTATGGCAAGCTGGTGGAAATCATCACGTCGCTCGGCATCGCCTGCTCGTATTTCGGCTGGACCAGCGCGCAGCTCTCGGCCCTCGGACTGGTCATCAACGTGCTGTTCCCCGACATCTCGCTGAATCAGGCGATCCTCATCGGCTCGGTCATCGTCACGTTCTACACCCTGTTCGGCGGGATGTGGTCCATCGCCCTCACCGATGTTGTCCAGACCGCCGCGATCGTCATCGGGCTGATCGTCGTGGCGATGCTGCTGGGGCAACAGGCGGGGGGCTTCGACAAGGTGGTTGCCGCCGCGCAGGCCGAGGGAAAGCTCACGCTGTTCCCCCATCTTACCACCTCGGCCTGGATGGTCTTCATCGGCGAATTCCTGACCATGTCGCTGGGCTCGATTCCCCAGCAGGATGTCTTCCAGCGCGTCACCAGCGCCCGCGATGAAAAGACCGCCTTCCTGGGCACCCTCGGCGGCGGCCTGTTCTACTTCGCCTTCTCGTTCGTGCCCATGTTCATCGCCTATGCCGCAACCGTCATCGACCCCACCTACCAGGCCCACTTCCAGGCGGAAGATGCCCGCGAAGTGCAGAAGATTCTCCCGGCACTGGTGCTGCACGACACCCCCATCTGGTGCCAGGTGCTGTTCTTCGGGGCGGTGCTCTCGGCCATTCTCTCCACCGCCAGCGGCACCCTGCTGGCCCCCGCCAGCCTGCTGACCGAAAATGTGCTGCAGCCCGTCTTGCGGCACTTCAGCGACCGGGCCCTGCTGTGGACCATCCGCGGTGTGCTGATCGTCGTGTCGATTCTGGCGACCATCATCGCCTGCAATTCCGAGAGCACCATGTACGAGATGGTCGAAAGCGGCTACAAGGTCAGCCTGGTGGTGGCGTTCACCCCCCTGGTCTTCGGCATCTACTGGAAACGGGCCAGCACCCAAGCGGCCCTGCTGTCGATTGTGTGCTCCGTGGCGGTCTGGCTGTATGCCGAGACTTTCTACGACGAAGAGAGCACCCAATTCTGGAAGTGCATTCCCCCCCAGCTTTACGGTCTGGCGGCAGGCATCGCCGGGATGCTCATCGGGGGGGTGCTCCCCCAGTGGCTGGCCCACACCGAGGCCGACCCCGAGGCTCTCGCCGCCCGCAAGGGAACTGCGGGTCACTAAGCCACCCGATACGGGGCGGGCCGAAATTCAACCGCCGGTCAACCCGCCGCGGGGCGTTGTTGACTCGGGCGTGAACAGCTAGCCCGAAATGACGAAGAACTTCTTCAGTGGTTCGTGGATCGTCCAGACCGAGGCTTCTCCTTTGGCGAACGACACCACATCCCCCGGCACCAACTCGAGCGTCGGCCCCCCCGCCAGCGCGATCCGCACTCGCCCCTCCAGCAGGTGGAAAGTCTCGTCGGCGGGAAAGACATACTCAAACTGAGCGGCCGGATGCCGCCACAGCCCCGCGAACAGCGTCCCTCCCCCTGACGAGGTCGTCCGCAGCCAGTGCACCTCGCCAAACGGAGCCCCGTTCACCAGAAACGGCTCGTAGTCGGTGGCGTCCACACGTGATCGGGAAACCATCTGGGGAATCATGACGGAGTATTCCTGTCAGCAGTTGGAAACGGGGACGGGTAAGTGGTCTCGTTGAGGTCGGTACCGCCGAAGGGACGCAGTGCTTCGAGCAGCGCGCTGTTGTCGAACTCGCCCCAGCCCAGTTCCTCGGCCCGCTCGAGAATCCGCCGGTGCGCTTCCGATAACGGCAACGCCACGCCCCCCTGTGCCGCCGAGGCCAGCATCAGCCGCACATCCTTCAGGTGCTGCGACAGCCGCGCCTGCGGCGTGTAGTCGCGCTGCAGCATCTTCGGCCCCTTCGTGTCCATGATCTTCGAATAGGCCAGGCTCTCACGCAGCAGCTGCAGCGTCTGCGTGGGGTCGAGACCCAACATCTCGGCGAACACCAGCCCCTCGGCCAATGCCGCCCGGTTGAGTCCCAGCACCAGATTCGAGACCAGCTTCTGCCGGGCCCCGCTTCCCACCGGACCTGTGTGAAAGACTTTCCCGGCCAGCGCCCTCCACAGGTCGGCACACCGCTCGAAGTCCCCCGCCGGTCCCCCCACCAGAAACACCGCATCCCCCGCCTGCAGCACAGCACTGCTCCCCGAGATCGTGGCGTCGAGATAGCCCACTCCCCGGGCCTGCAACCGGGCCGCATGTCCCTCGGCCGCCCTGGGATCTCCTGTCGACGTATCGATCACCAGAGTGCCCACGGGCAACTCGGCCTCCAACTCATCGAGGACCGTCGCCACAACATCGTGGTTGGCCAGGCTCAGCAACAGCCGGCCTCCGGCGCAGGCCATCGCGGCCGGCGAGTCTGGAACGGTGCCCCCCAGTCGCAGCAATTCCTCACGGCGGGGGACGGCGATGTCCCAACCCCGCACGCTGTAGCCGCTGGCCAACAACCGTTGAGCCAACACCGTCCCCATCAGGCCAATGCCAATCAGCCCGACGACGCGTGGTTCGGTCGAGGAGAGAAGGGGGGGGGACATGAGGTGCGGCATCGGGGGGGAGACAAGGCAAGGCCTGCTCATCAGATAAGACCTGCTTTCGCAAGACAACGCAAGGTCGCCAGCCTGCCCGGTCGCAGACCCTCCCCGGCTTCCCCGGGGACCGAGAATGCCCAGTTTGACGGTGTTGCGGGAAGTCCTCTTGTTGCTGCCGCAGGCGAGGCGTACGATCCCGCCGCTTCCTGGGCTCTCGACACGAGCGTGCGTCATGTTTCGGGTGTGGTGGTTCCGTCTGTGGGTGCTGTTGGTGGTGGGTTGGATCCTGCCGCCGGTTACCGCCTGCGCCCGGCCACTCGACACAGTCGCCTCCCGTTCGCTGTTCGCCCCCTGGATCGACGCTCCGATCGACCCCCGACTGCACCAGGCCGATCTCGAGCACCCTTGGGTGAACGCAGCCGAAACCGCGCTGGGCGAGGCTCCTTCCAATGAGCTGGGCGAGGTCGAGTTCGACCCGGCCGGGCTACTCGACCTCGATGGAACGGGTGTCGACCTGACCGGGGCCGATGTGACCGATTTCCTCCCCCCGCTCGAACCCCCGTCGCCGTTGTTCCTCCCCCGCCTCGACCGCCCGTGGGAACCGGCCTATGACGATCCCTTGATTCCCATTCATGCCCAGCCAGACCGCGCGGCTTTGCCGGAAGACTACCTCATGGCCGACCTGGCCTACGACGATGACCCCGCGTCGGAAGCGGCCCCCAAGACCTGGCGCGAACGGCTCTACCGCCGGTTCACCGGGTTGTTCGACGAATGGGCTTCGCGGGTCAGCCTGGGGGGACGTTCGCTGGCGGGGAACAGCAATCAGAACTTCGTCGACCTACTGGCCGACTTCGAGAACAAGACGAAGTGGCGGGCGACCCAGATCAATCTGGGGGGGCAGTTTGGCGAGTCGAACAACAAAATTGTCGCCAACCGCTGGTTCGCCAACTCAACCACCGACTACTACCACGGCGCGAAATGGCTGAGCTTCACCAAGATGATGGACCAGTACGATGCCCTGCAGAATCTCGATTATCGAGGAACATTCTCAGCCGGCCTCGGCTACCGGTTTTTGTTCGACGACACCCGGCGGATCATCACCCGCGTCGGTCCCGGCGTGACGCTCGAAGTCTTTCACGACCCATCGGACAGCCGGGTGACCGCCGACGCCTTCGGCGAACTCGAAATGCGGCTGCCGATCTGGAATCGGCTCA
>JBKCTR010000270.1:0-1329 GCA_046318755.1 Planctomycetaceae bacterium | reverse complement strand
TGCGCGGTTCACATGCGGCGGGGCCAGCCCGATGGCATCCCCCTGCTCCCCCTCGCCCTCGGCCTCGGGCTGCTGTATCACCAACGCCGCAGCTACCTGGGGGTGGTCACCGCGCACGCTGTCTTCAACGGAATCAGCATCGCCCTCTCCTTCCTGGATGCGATCTGAAAGCTGCCTCGGGTTCGGCACGCACGTCTGCCAGACACTGGGCGTGACCGGTGCTCAGTTTGAGCGTGTCAGGGCGTGACCCGTTCAGTCTATGGCCGGTTCAGCGCGTGATTCGTCCAGCGCGTGACCGGTTCCGAGGCCCCGCTTCGGCACACGGGGGGCAGCGGCGGCGTCGCACGACTCAGGCGCGGGCCACCAATTCGTCAAACAGCATGCGGTAGTACTTCATCACCCGCACCGGGTCGGCCGTGGGGGGACTCTCCGACAGCATCCAGCCGTCGTACTGCTGCTTCTTCAGCAGCCCAAACAGTTCCAGATACGGATACTGCTTGTCGTACAGGTCGTGAATGTGCATCGTCTGCCCCAGCTTGTGCGCGACCTGCGCCAGGGCTGGGGCAATCGACCCGTTCACCACCTCCCCCGGGTTCGAGTTCCAGCAGCAGACCACCTGCGGATGGTCGGCCGTTTCCAGAATCGCCTTCATCACCGGCAATTCCTGCGTCCCGGGGCCGTGCACTTCGACCCGAATCTCCTGCCCATACCCCTCGGCAAACTCGCCGCACACCCGCAGCGCCTTTCCCATCCGCTCGATCGTCTTTTCACGGGGCTCATCTTTGACGAAGCCATTGGGCCGCACTTTCACCCCCGTCCCCCCCAGGTCGTGCGACAACTCGACAAACCGCTTGGTCTCTTCGATGTTCTTCGCCACCACCGCCGGATCGGGGCTGTGATACTCGCAGGCGGTCCCCGGTCCCACGAAAACCACGGGAGAATCTTCGAACCGTTTCCGCACCTCCCGGCGTTCGTCGGCCGTCAACGCGAGTTCGACGCCGTGCTTGTGGGTGGTCCGCAGCTCGGCCCCCTCGAAGCCAGTCTCGGCACAATTCTTCAGCAGGGTGGGCAGATCCCATTCGGCCCCCCACATATAGGTCACCAGTCCCAGGCGCATGGCGAAGTGTCTCCGTCGATGGCAGGTTGCAAGGAGGGTTGCCGAACGCCCTGGCGGGAAGCACCAAGACAGGTCAGCCAGCGGGGCGGGGAGAACGCGAAGGGGGGCAGCCCTTCCAATGGCACTGTCCGCGACACGACGTTCGGAACGCAATTGTCGGGAAAGGAAACCGTGACCTCTGGGAAAGACGGCACGCCGTCTTACCAGCGGAA
>JBKCTR010000269.1:0-5953 GCA_046318755.1 Planctomycetaceae bacterium | reverse complement strand
GGTGATACAGCCCGCTGCGTCCGGCGCACGAGGTCCACCACCATTTCGAGATGCCGGGGTCCGGTGAAGGCTGGGGGCCAGTGCCGACGATTGGGTTCGCGTTCATAGACGCACCGGGATCCGGGGCTGCGGCAAGGGGCTTGCGTGCGGATTCAGCCGACCGGAATGGGGCGATCCAACGGTCGTCCATCTGCCAAAGGGGGGAGGGCAAGTAGGCCGCTCCCGGTGGCGAGTTGGCGGGCCGGCCGGCGAGCCGCCGCAGACACTCCCACACCGGATCGGCGGCAATGTCGGCCGACCAGAACCGTGCCCGGGCAATCAGGTCGAGCCATTCCCAGGGAGAGAGTTCAGGCTCGTCGGACTGGGGCTGGGTGAAGTCTCCATACAGCCCCAGCGACAACGCCACATTCAGCAGAAAGAACATTCCTCCCAATGTGGTGGATTCAGACCGTGCCGCAAAGCGCCGATCGGATGGCACGTCGCCGACGGGGGCCTGGTCCGCCGATTCCGCGACTGGGGACGGCGCACGCTGCGCTGCGCCGTGTGCGACGGCGTGAATGTCCCCATCGCCTGATTTGGCCACGCGGGAATCAACGGGCAAAGATGCGTCCCACAGGTCCGTTGCGATGCCAGAGGAGGGGGGGCGGACACTCTCGGCCTTCGGGAGACTCCCGGCCGGGGGTGAGACGACGACGTTTGTCTCGTTCGACGCGTGTGCGGAATGATGTTGGTCCAGCCAGACGGCCAGGGAGTGGCGGAAGGCAGGCTCCCGCACCAGCCGCGGGGCACGGTGTAGCAGCACCAGGACTGCTCCCCACAATTCGCGTTCGGCCGCGAGGCCGTGCCCCGACCATTCGGGCAGCACCCCCTGCCAGGGAGGGGGCGGCGTGGCTTTGGACGTGTCGGGCCGGGAGTGCTTGGAGGGGCTGCCGCTGGGCGATCGGGCCACATCGGGCGACGCGGCGGCAGGGGAGGCCGATGGGCTGGCGGAAGGGGTGGGCCGGGCTGCTGGCGGGGTGAGGGAGGCGGTGTCGGTGGGATCCCAGCCGATGCCGTGGGCGCGAGTGACGGAACGCCCCAAATCGGCCAGTGTGTCCGAGGGGAGTTTGGCGAGCAGCGGGGCCAAGCAGTGGTGCTGGTCGAGATCGGAGCAGACGGCGGGAACCAGCTCGGGTTCGGCCAGCAATCGTTGGGCGAAGCCGAGCGCATCGCGGATGGCCAATCCGCCGCGCCACCACCAATGGCGGTCGACCGTCCCCGCGACGAGATCGCGCCCGAGGGTGACCAGCAGTTCGCGCAGATTCGCGAAGCAGACGGCCGGGGCGGCGGCTGCGACCGCTTCGACGGCGGGGCGGGCGGCCTGCCGCACGAGCGTGCGGAGCCGTTCGTGGGTACGAGCGGTCCAGGGGGGGGCGGCCGCGCGGGGCGTGGTGGGGGTGAGGGGCAGGGTGAGTCGTCGGACCAACAGGATGGCCTGGGGATCGAGCCCCAGCGACGACCAGTCAAGCCGATCCAAACCGCGTTCGACGCGTTGCCGGGCCCGCAGAGGATCCAGCCCCGCGGCCCGAAGACGCACCGTCTCGATCTGAGCGGATGGGAAGGGAACCATGGATGGCCAGGGGGGACGGCGGCGTCAGTTGCAGCGAATCTGGATGGAATCGATGGTGATGTCGGGTGACTGCGATTGCGCGGTGAATGTGGCGGTTGCTTCCAGAATGTACCGATACTGGGTGTTGTCGATCCGGGTTCGCTCCATCAGCGCGTTGGGAAGGTTGACACCAGCCAACTTTTTTTCGTTTTCAGAGAGGGCGTCAATAGGAAAGTCCTCCTGTGAATAGTCGGTCAATTCGTTTCCCGAGGCACTGGACACCTTGGTGATCAAAATGGCTGCGGGAACTGCTCCAGGCTCTTTGGTCTTTCCAATCGGGTACCGCCGAAGATTGACTGTGAGGGAATTGAGATTCGCGGTTCGCTGGCCCCTCACGATCATCGATTTGACCACAGCCCCATCGGGGAGTGAGACCGACTGCCACCCGGTCACAGCGTCTGGCGCCATGGCCTCGGCGCGGGCAGGACCAATCGACCAGCCCTTCTTGCCCTCGCTGGGGGTGTGGAAGCTGGGGGTCAGCGAGACGACATCGAAGGGAGAGGCGAAGGTCACCCCCAGGGCCTGGCCGAGGGCCATCACGGCACCGCGCAGTGCGTTGTGGTACTCGCTGGAGATCACCGCCCCCGGAACGGCGATCGGAATCGAACGCAGCAGAGTTTGGAGCTCGGTGACGTTGGCGGGTGGGGGGGCGGTCGATTGCGGAGATGTCGTAGGCGAAGTTTTAGTGGGAGGTTGAGATGGTGAAATCGTCTGAGATTCTTGAGTGAGAGTGAACCATTGACCATTGATTTGGATTTGCTCGACAATCTCCCCTTCCTTGGTGAAAACCGACTGACGCTTACCTGAGGCGATAGCACTCAGCGTTTGCTGATAAGTCAACAGCTCTCGTTGCCTGAATGGAATTGGCATCCTCGACTCCTCATCTAAAGAACTTCGGGGGAAAAGCGGCTCAGATCCCAGAGAGCTGAGTCGAATCGTGCGGTGGCACGGTAGGGTAGGTCGGCGCGGGCGAAGACCAGCGTCAATTCCGCCACCGCCCCGGCCTGAAACGCCAGGGCGTTCTCGCGAATCAGGTACAACTGGATCGGGTCCGAGTCCCCCACGCCGATCGCCGGCCGCGTCAGGCCTTCCTCCAGCAGCGCGGGGACCTGTGCGGCGTCGATCTGGGGCAGGGCCGTCGATCCGCGGGGGTCGACAAAGACCGCGGGGTTCACCCCGCGCGAGCGGGGGGTCGCCACCGGCAGAAAACCGACCGGCGGCAGGTGGCCAAAGACTTGGGAGACATGCAGCGCGGCTGGCTCCTGCACCAGGGCCAGCAGTTCCGCCGCGTGCTCCTGGAATTGCAGAAGCAGCGCCTCGGACCGGGTCCGTCGTTCCTCGTCGAGCAGCGTTCCCCACAGGGTGCCCAGAGAGGGGCGCGTGGGCCGGCGACGGACCGCCCAGCGGTCGACAAACACCAACCCGGCACTGGCATCCCACCCCAGCACCGCCAGCGGAACCTCGCAGGCCGTGATCTGATTCGCCCCCCTGAGTCGGGTCACCAGCCCCGGCGGAGCCGTTGGTCCCAGTGGATCAATCAGCGGAGTGAAGTCGAGAGGATCATCGAGACCCAGGCAGGCCCGCGCGGTCAGTGATCGCAGCAGCGGCCCACTCGCGAGTTCGGTTGTCGACAGAGGCAGTGGCACCATCCGAAACTGCACCCCCTCGACCAGATCCCGCGCCTGGCAGTCGCTGGCCGGCCGGCAGCCGCAGCCCGCCCCTGTGGCATCGCTGACGGAGGCCCGTCCGACGCGCTGGGTGGCCGGGCCGATCACCAGCACGTAGACCCCGGTGGCGGCGACGGGGACCGAGGCTTGCGGCGGGGCGCATGGGCCGAAGTCGGCGGGACCGGCGGAGTCGGCCGGCGAAGGGCGCGTCAACGCGAGATCGATGGGGTTGGCCAGGCCGAGTGTTTGACCGAGGGTGTTGATGGCCAGCCCCGGCGCGATGGCCACGGTGGGGCCGGGCTGGTCGGACTGGGGCTGGTCGGACTTGGGCGGGGAGGCGGTCACTTCCAGTCCATAGGCGACACCCGTCCCCAGGGCCAGGCCCAGCCGGGTGTCGAACGCGCGGTTCGCGGCCCGTTCCTGAATGAGGTCTTCACTGGTGAGGGTGCGGCCGTTGAAAAAGTTGACGGTCCGCACCCCCCCCTCGAGGACACCGGACTGTAATGGTCTGCTGCTCATGAGCTTCAATCTCGCGGGATCCAACCGGTACCTTAGACTTCAAACCGACTGACTTCGATGGAGAGACCAGCGTCGAGAGCATCGTCGCTCTTTATGAGTCGGTGCACAATCACGCAAAGCACCTCCCCTCGATTGACGAAGCACGTATTGACCACAAGCCCTGGTAGCGAGCTAAGAGTCCTTTTGAATATGGATTTGTTGTTTAATTCCGACGCCGTCAAATCCTGATTTAGAAATGGAGTTGCATTGATCACATACTGGTTGCCCGGTCGGCTACGGGTGGCAAACTCAAGTCGATAGATCCATGGTGCTTCTCCTACTTTGAACGGACTTTCCAACGGCTTCAGTGCAAGACCTCCATGGGGTGATCCCAAAGGTTGCCCATCCATCAAGAGAAAATTGCCTGCGGCGACAATTTCATAACTTCGGGCACCGGGCGTGCGAACGAATTCGTTGGTTGTCGTCTCGGATTTTACCGCAAACTTTGATCCATCGAATGACAGAACACCGGCAGTCGGTCCCATTGGCGTCACCAGAGGGAATCCCCTGAGCTTTGTCACGACCGTACTGCCAGACTCTCCGGTCACGTCCCCCGTCAGATCGACCGTTCTCGCTTCCCATTTTGGATTACTTGGATCATCCACATTCACTCCCAAAAACCGATTGGCGGGTACTGTTTGGGGAATCTGCAGAGGCACTCCACCCAGTTTTGCGACCTTGAGGCCGTTCCACGGCCCGGTCACGTCCCCGTCGGCCGACGGCAACAGTCCTCGGGTCCATTGACCTGACCGTACCAGCAGAACCTCGTCGTCTTGAGCGGGAAGCACGGGGGGAGCCGCCACCGGCAACCCCTGCACTTTCGCGACTTGGTTGTTTTGGAGACTCCCCGTCACATCGCCTTGCAAATTGGGCAAGGACGGAATCGGTGTAGGCACCGGGAGCTGGGGCGTCCAGCGATTGACTCCCGAGGACGAGTCCAGCGTCAAGACCGCTCCGGGAGTGACGGTCGCCGGTGACTCCACCTCAATGCCCCCCAGTTTCTTCACCTTGAGGTCCACAAGTGGACCCTCGACCTCACCTTTCGCCTCGGACAGGTGGGTGGGCCGCCAGGAGCCTCCGTCGTAGGACAGCACCTGATTTTGCGCAGGAGTGTTTGCCGAGACCGGTTGTCCCTGCAGTGCCACGACCTTAGTCTGCGAAGACACCCCCGTCACATCCCCCGCCAGAGACACCGCCCCCGCCGCCGCCTGGGCGACCTGCGATTTCGCCAACAGCCATTCCTGCAGAAAGCGGGTGTGCAGCAGGAACGGGCGACGACTTTCATCGACTGTGACCTTCTGGCAGACCACCGTCGCCGGGTTGCCCCCCACCGACAGATCCAGCACCAACTCGGCCAGCAACACCTCGTCGAGCCCGACCCCAGTCGCATCCGCCGATACCTGATTCCCCCCACAGCCGCACCAGGCCTCCAATCCCTTCGGCCGACAGCGGGGTCGCAGTTCGATGGTCCAGACTCGGAACAGACTGCGCAGCAGTGCTGGGGCTTGGGCCGTCGAGATCGACAGGCCAGTAGGCGGAGCGTCCAGCGAGAAGGAGGGCGACTGGCCACTCGGCCAGTTCTTTGCCGCCTTGCGCAACTCGCCACACAGTTGCTCTTCGGTTGCTGAAGATGCTGTGTCGCTGATCGGAATGCCCGCTACCCAGTTCACCAAAGCCCGCAACGCCTCTTCCTCCCGCTGGTCCGGCCGCTGCAGCCGCAACGCCAATCGGAAATGATCCTGGATCCGCGATGGGGCCAGTGCCTCCTCCTCGGTGCGGCACGGTTCCCCCGGCAGGGGAACCCGGTCGGTGGGGCAGTCCACATGGCTCAGCACCACCGCCACCGTCACCGTCCCCTTCAGCGGGTCGACCGCCGGAGTGGCACCCGGAGTTGGGCTCTGCGCTGTCAACAGCGTCTGCAGCGCCGGCAACTCGCGCCGCAGCCAGTCGTTCAGCCGGGCACATTGCGTGGCGGAAACCACCACCCGTCGGCCGGAAGGGACCACCGCCGTCCCAGGGCCGACTTCAATCTGCAGATCGTTGTTGTTTCCTTTCGACAACACCGGCAGACCGACCACCG
>JBKCTR010000268.1:0-3388 GCA_046318755.1 Planctomycetaceae bacterium | reverse complement strand
GCCTGGGGCTGGCAGTTGCCGGTCTGCGTCCCCTGGCGGGCTCTGATGGCAGCAATGCAGATCCAATTGCATTGACCTCCGCGTCCGTTCCCGAGACTGCGTCAGGATGTGTGGTCTGGCGGCCAGAGCGGATTCCGAAGTCCCATCCTCTGTCTTCGCTGTTGTTCGATCCTGCCAAGGGGTGGGCGAGGGAGTTGCCTCAAGGTTTGGGGCAGATTGCTCTGTTTTGGCTGGAGACTCAGGGAGCGAATGGGACCGACGTCAGTTCGCCAGCGCCGGATGGAGTGGTCCTCAATTTCACATCGACCAAGATCCGGGACGAGGTGTATGCTCACCTGGAGCGGCACCCGGAACAGAATTTGTCGATGTTTCTGGTAGGCGGGCAAGCATTGCGCCCGGGTGTCCAGGCGAAGTCGGGTGAGCGCGAGATCCTGATTTGTCGCGACAAGACCGTCTTGCTGGTCGCGATGTTGTCGGCATCGACAAAGCCAACCGACAATTGGAAATCAGCGTGGGCCAGGGCTGGGCAAGCTGATTTGGTTGTCGGATTTCGCCCCAGTTTAGCTTCCCGGTTTCATGATGCGGTCGCCCGGCACACCCCCCTGCTGGACGACTTGATGGAGCAACTTTCCGACGGCGATGCAGACCACGAGTTTGGCTTGGCATCAGTGCGCCTGAATCGCAATCGCTGCGATCTGGAGCTCATTCCGCGGCGTGGAGCCACTCCGGACAACCTGCTGGCATCTCTGAAAAAGTTGGGACGGAATTGGGGCCACCGCGTGAAGTTGCCGGCAGCGCCGGGCGATGCTAGTCAGGAGCAGGAGTTCGATCCTGTTCGTGGCAATTCCTGGTGTCAACTCCTTCTGGAGAGCTCCTTTGAGGAGGAGTTGCCTGGGAGGGTACGGATTGACATGCCCCTGTCGGCTCTGATGGGAATCGGCCTGAGGCTGGACTCAGACTCTGTTCCGACGCTCAGCTTCGATCAAATTTGGTCTCAGAACCAGACGGCGCGGCTCGAACTGGCCTCCGGACTGCTGCGAAGTGCCTTACTCGCTTATCGTGCGAGGCACAATGGGTTTCCCACAGCGACGCTCAGGAAGGATGCGAATTCTCCCCCGTACAGTTGGCGGGTGGCGTTGCTTCCTTTCCTTGGAAGGCAGGATCTCTATGATCAGTATCACTTTGACCTCCCCTGGAATAGCCCCGAGAATCTCGAATTGCTGTCGCAGATTCCTGATATTTATCGCAGTTTTGGATCCTTTTCGAGTTCGACACCGTTTTTCCATGGGTCGGGTCTCAATCCGAGTGCGGCAAACCGATTGCTGGCCGAATTGACCGAAGGGGAAACGATTGTGGTGTTGGGTTCAACAGAGGTGTGCATTCCTTGGACATCACCGATCGACGGTGCTTTGGGAGAGGTTCCTGAGGGAATCGTGACGGGAGCTTCAGTCGGATTGCTGTTTAATCCTCAAACAAGTGGTTTGGCCCAGCATGTCTGGCCGAAGGAAGTTGGTGCGCCGTCTCTGGGAGTGATGGCACCCTGAACGTTGGCTTGGGCTTTGCTTCACGTATCGCTGGCGATAGACTGACGTCTTCGCCTGCAGTTCGCCCAAGGCTCTCCGTTCATGGAACAGCGTTACATCGTCCGCTACGGACTTCCCCGTCACGTTGCTGAGTTTGGCGTGCGGGGACGTGGTGAGTACAGCCGCGGAGCTGCAGTCGTTGTGCGCTCCGATCGAGGCCACGAGGTGGGCGAGGTACTTGGGGTCGCCACAGATCGAACTCGCGACTATCTTGGCTCGACCGACCTTCGTGGAACGATTCTCCGCGAAGTGAATGATCAGGATCGACGCCGGATCGAGGAATTGCGACAGCTCGAGCCGACTGAGTTCCAGGGATGTCGGGAGCTGATTCGCGCCCACTCCCTGGCGATGCATCTGGTGGATGTGGAACATCTGCTGGGGGATGAGCGGTTGATTTTCTATTACGTTTCCGACGCTCGCGTCGATTTTCGTGAATTGGTCAAGGCTCTGGCGAATCGCTTCCAACTGCGGATTGAGATGCGACAGATTGGCGTTCGCGATGAGGCCAAGTTTTTGGCCGACTACGGTGATTGCGGAAAGCCTGTCTGTTGCAACACCCATTTGAGGGAGATGCCACCCGTCTCGATGAAGATGGCGAAATTGCAGAAAGCCTCACTTGATCCGACCAAGATTTCAGGCCGATGTGGCCGGCTGAAATGCTGTCTCCGGTATGAATATGACACCTACGAGGAGCACCGGCGTGAGCTGCCTGGAGTGGGGGCCACCGTATTGACCAAGCGGGGACAGGGGCGGGTGACTGCACAGGAGTTGCTGGCCCGAAAAGTGCTTGTGCAATACGACGACAATCGACTCGTCTTGACGGATCTGGCGGAGGTGGTCACGGTGGTCAGTCGGGGGCGGAAGCCGGTGGAAGAGGAATGATCGGGAGGAGCGGGAATTGAGTGACCAATCTTCCTGCCAGGATTTCAGTGACGCTCCGCTGCCGCTGCCTGCTCCTCGTTCAGTGGGCGGCCACAAGGGGACATTCGGAAAAGTTCTGTTGGTCGCGGGAAGTCGGGGGATGTCCGGTGCGGCCTGTCTGGCGGGAGTGGGCGCGCTCCGCGGTGGCGCAGGTTTGGTGAATGTCGCTGTGCCTGGCTCGATTGAAGCCGTTGTCAGTGGCCACGAGCCCTCCTATCTCGTTCATCGAATGCCCGAAAACTCCGAAGGGCGATTGGATGTGGGTTGTGTGTCGATCCTCGAAACGCTGTACCGGGGAATGGATGCCTTGGCGATTGGTCCGGGATTGGGCTCTTCTCTGGGAGTGACAGCTCTCGTCGAAGGCTGGTTCGGCACCGCCACGAATCCGCTGATCTTGGATGCAGACGCCTTAAATGCACTGGCGAAGTCGGGATGGGGATGCCGCGAAATCCAGCCGGCAGGACCCCGTCTGATCACACCCCATCCTGGCGAAATGGCTCGATTGCTGGGACGGACAGTAGCCGACATTGAATCGGACCGTCTGACACACGCGGTGGGGCTCGCCCGTCGTTGGCGGACCACGGTGGTGCTGAAGGGAGCCGGCACCATCATCACAGATGGCCAGCGATGGGCCATCAATCGCACCGGCAATCCGGGAATGGCCACCGGAGGAACCGGAGATGTGCTCACCGGATTGTTGCTTGCGCTCGTCGCCCAGGGGATGGAGGTGTTTGAGGCCGCCCGGCTGGGAGTCTGGCTGCATGGCCTGGCGGGAGATCTCGCGGCCGACAATTGGAGCGAGCCCGGATTGATTGCATCGGACTTGCCCAAGTTCCTGGGGGCCGCCTGGCGTCGAGTGCTGGCGACTCGCTGAGTGGCCGAGG
>JBKCTR010000267.1:0-7710 GCA_046318755.1 Planctomycetaceae bacterium | reverse complement strand
TCCAGTTCTTTGGCGGTAGCCCTTCCTTGTCCGACAGCCCTGTTGCGTCTCTGTTTCCCTCGGGACTCCCTGAACTGCTGGCCCCGGCTGGCGATGCCGAAGCCCTGCGGGCTGCCGTCGCCAATGGTGCCGACGCTGTCTATTTCGGTCTTGACGACTTCAACGCCCGGCATCGGGCCACCAACTTCACCCTGGGGGCACTTCCCGAGACGATGGCGTACCTGCACAGCCATGGCGTGCGGGGGTACGTCACCTTCAACACTCTGGTCTTCGCGAATGAGCTGGAGCGGGCCGCCGACTACCTGTCGCAGGTCATCACCGCCGGGGCCGACGCCGTCATTGTGCAGGACCTGGGGATCGCCCGGCTCGTGCGGACCATGGCACCGGGGTTTGCCGTGCATGGCTCGACCCAAATGACCCTCACCGAGTGGCGGGGCATCGAATTCGTCCGCCGCCTGGGGATCGAACGGGTCATCGTGGCCCGCGAACTGTCGATTGAAGAGATCGCACGCATCCGTCGCGGAACCACTCTGCCCCTCGAGGTGTTCGTTCACGGCGCACTGTGTGTGGCCTACAGTGGACAATGCCTCACGAGCGAGTCGCTGGGGGGCCGCAGCGCGAATCGCGGCCAATGCGCCCAGGCCTGTCGCCAACCGTATCAGCTCTTTGTCGATGGTCAGCATCGCGATCTGCAAGACAAGGCCTATCTGCTCAGCCCGCAGGATCTCGCCGCCTGGGACTTGGTCCCGGATTTGGCCGAGGCGGGCGTCTGCAGTCTGAAGATCGAAGGCCGGCTCAAGAGCCCCCACTATGTCGCCTCCACCACTCAGGTCTATCGGGCAGCCCTCGACGCGGCCGCCCAGCAGCGGCCGTTCACGCTCGATTCCCAGCAACAGCTCGACTTGGCCCAGAGTTTTTCACGGGGCTTCACCCACGGGTTCCTCACGGGGGTGAATCACCAAGAGTTGGTGCAGGGACGATTTCCCAAACACCGCGGGGTGCAAGTGGGGACAGTTGAGGGGGTGACGGGAACCGCAGTCCTGGTCCGGTTGGCCAGTACGCACCAGGGTTTGGCCGGACTCCCGGTGAAGCCGGGCGATGGTCTGGTTTTCGATGAAGGGCATCCCGAGCAGGATGAGCAGGGAGGCCGGGTGTTTGAGGTGCGCGACTACGTTCGCGAGGGACAGCGCGGGGTGGAGTTGGGCTTTGGACGGGGCGATTTGAACCTGCGGGCCATTCCCGTGGGGGCCATGGTTTGGCGGACCGACGACCCCGCATTGCGGCGCCGTCTGGAACGCTCGTTCGCCCCCACGGTCGTCCCCCAGCGCATTCCCCTGCGGTTGACTTTCCTGGGCAGTCCGGGTCAGCCGCTACGGGTTCAGGTCGATGATGGTTGCGGGCACCAGGTCGAGGTGGCGACGCCGCAACCTGTCGAGGCAGCCCGCAAGCATTCGCTGACCCGCGAATTGGTGCAGGAACAATTCGGGCGTCTGGGGGGGACCCCCTTCCAGCTCGCCGACATTGAATTCCGCCACCTCGACTCCACCGATGTCCCGCAGGCCAACCACTCGCTTCCGGTGATGGTCCCCAAGAGCGTGTTGAATGAATTGCGCCGCCAGGCGGTTGCCGCTCTCGAAGCGGCGCGAAAGAACCGGCCGCCACGCGAGGTCGATCGGAATGCGCTGTCCCGCCTGCGGCAGTCGGCCAACCAGCGCTGGCCGGTGGCCCTCCCCCAAGTCTCCCCGGCGTCGCGGCTGTCGGTACTGTGCCGAACTCCCGAGCAGGTGGCAACGGTGCTGGGCTGGCATGCTCCGGAAGGGCTGCCGCCCGTCGAATCCATCGTGCTTGATTTCGAAGAGGTGCGCCGGTCGGCTGAGAGTGTGGCGGCGTGTCGTCATGCCCGAGTGTCCGTGGCGGTGGCCACCCCCCGTGTCATCAAGCCCTCAGAAGAAGGATTGCTGGCCCAGGTGGCTCGCTGCCAGCCCGACGCGGTCCTCATCCGCAATCTCGCGGGTCTCGAATACTTCCGTGAAAAGGCCCCAGAGATCCTGCGCTGGGGAGACTATTCGCTGAATGTGGCGAATGATCTCACCGCCGAACTGCTGCTCGAGTCGGGGCTCGAGCGACTGGTCCCCAGTTACGATCTCAATCTGGAACAACTGCTGGACCTGCTCAACCGGATCGCCCCCTCCCGGTTCGACGTGGTCTTGCACCAGCATGTTCCGATGTTTCACATGGAACACTGTGTGTTCTCGCACGTGTTGTCGAATGGGACCGACTTCCACACCTGCGGCCGACCGTGCGACCTCCACCGGGTCGAATTGCAGGATCATGTGGGGGAGTCGCACCCCCTCGTGGCCGACGTCGGCTGCCGGAATACGGTCTTCAATGCCCGAGCGCAGTCGGCCGCCCCCTACGTGCCGCGATTGCAAGGTGCGGGGGTGGAGCGATTTCGGGTCGAACTCCTGCGGGAAACGGCGGCTGAGACCGAGGCGTTGCTGTCGCAATATGCCCTGGTGTTGGCCGGTCGGTCGCGTGTACCTCGCGTCTGGCCCGTACTGCAGGTCATCAATCAGGTGGGCATCACCCGGGGAACTCTCGAGTTCGACTGACAACGCCGTGGATTGGAACCGCCCCACGACGGGTAACTCCTCCAGACTGGTCTCTCTCGAAGACTCTCCCGCCACTGCCCTGTTCACTTCGTAAAGCGCCCCGGTCCATCGAGCCCGCTCCCGACCTGGTCCCAAGCTCAGCGTGGGGGTAGATCGCCCGGCTCGATCTTCGGTGGAACCCCGACGGCAGGCCGCTCGAAACGTTCGCCAAACTTGGTGTAGCCGGGGACGAACCCTCCGTGAGACAGGAAGAACTGGCCCTGCTCGACCCCCATGAACCGGTCGCGACGATCTGCCTTGCCGGTGTGATCATGGCTGAATGTGGCGACGGTCAATTCCCGCCAGGTGCCATCGCCCAACCGTACCCACTGGTTGCCATACCTTGCCTTGCGGAGCACATGCCCCGTGCTCCCTCCAAAATTCTCGCTGAATCCATGCAGTCCCTTCAGGAACTGGCCATCTTTGGGAGCCTTCATACTGGAGATCAGCATCCACTCCTGCTTTTCGGGATGAAAATAGAACCCACTGTAGATGGTTTGATCGGTTCCCACGGGCTCGGCGGAAACGAGGAATTTTTGCGGCTCTCCCGTCCGCCAGTTGTACTTGAGGTGGCTGTGTCCGCCGGTTCCTTCTCCTCCGAAGACGGAGGTGTGCACTCCCTCGCCCTTGCCCACCAGGGAGACATGGTTCTCCTCATCCACTTCGCTGCGGTCATTCGCGCTGCTGCCCGTGCCGGCATCCCACACGCTGAAGATGATTCGTCGTTCCGTCGCGCTGTTGACCTGCATGCCGAAGTAACCACGCCGGAAACCGCAAGCCATGTAAAATGTCGTGACGGGTTCCTCCACCGCGGTCACTTCGCTGTAGAACCAGGCGACTTCGGCCTCGCGATCCACCGGGTAGGCCAGGTGCACAGAGGCGGCATTGCGGCGAGGGTCGAGATTGAAATGCGCCTGATCAACCGCCGGTCCCGAGAGTTCCAGGGCCTCGATCCGTCCATTGGGCTGCCCTTCGGGGTTCAGAGAGGCGAGGACGAACTTCTGATAACCCGGCTCTTCCACCGAAAGCTCTCCCAAGTCGAGTGTCACCGGTTCCGGGCCGCCGTGGGCCGTGGCGTCCAGCGACTGCGAACCCAGCGAAAGTTGCAGGCGGCTGGTCGCCTCGGAAGGAAGCGACACGATCAATCGGGCCCGCACTTTGCCTGGTTTGGCAAACTCTCCGAAAAACAGGAGTTGCTGGTCGGGCCCGACCCAGCGGCGAACTCCCTGCTGGTTGACCAAGGCCCCCTCGGGATTGGGTGCCACGTAGGCTGTCGCCCCCGGCACCCGAACAACCGGAACCTCTTCAGCGGCCCAACCGGCGTCCAACAAGGCAACCATGGGGATCGCGAAGGGACCAGCCAGCCAAATGGCGAGACTCAGCAATCGACCAGCAACCTGTCTGGGAAACCTGGAACGCAATTTGGTCTTCCTTTGATTCAAATCGGGGACAGCTTGAAGAGAGTGACGGCCGCTTTCCGTGACTCGAGTATAGAGGATCCCAGGGCGAAGGAACTCCGCCTCACGTCACATGAGCGAACACTGATTCGAGTGCGGCCAGCTTGGGTGAACAACGTGAATCGGGAGTTTCCGTCAAGGAGTGCCTCAACGGCAGTTTCGTGCTGAACTCAATGGCAGTTGTCGGTTCTGGCTCAAAACCTCTTCAGAACGTCTCTCTCCCCGGGACAGAAATCCGATCAATGAGTGAAAAGGTCCGCTGCTGGGGGGCCTCTCAGGGGACCAATCAAGCGTTCCGAACCGTTACGAGTCTGTGGTTTGCACTATTTGTGAGCAAATGGGTTGGGTCCTGGCGGGAGGATCGGGAACCTTCCCAATCCCCCGCGTGTCTAACAGGTTGTGGCGAAACCAGTTTCTTCGCCGTGAATGCCACTTGAAAGTGGTTGCCATTGCGAAAAAATTGGTTTGGGCATAAATTTCGCATGCATTGGAAACGATGCATGTCTGGAGTGTCGCACTTGGCAGGGAGCCAATTGCTTTCCCGACAGGAGGCTGTTTCCTACGATGACACGCACGCTGCAGCGGGCACGGCAAGGCCAGTCAACACTTGTCGAGCAAGTGTGTTCGCTTCGCGGCGGTGCGGTCGAGGTTCATCCGGAGGAGCGACATGATGTCTATTGAACCGCTGCACAGGCTGGGATGCCTGTCACACAACGCTCATCGCTCTTGGGCCCCCTCTGCGTGGAGTCCCTTGATGTGGGCCCTCATGTGTCTCCCGCTGGTCCCGGGGCTGGCCGAGGCTCAGTCCCCTGGCCCCAGTAAGGCGGCGCAGCGAGCTGCTTTGACGGCCGATCCAGCGCGTCCAGTGACGGGAACACTGTTTATTTCTGGGGGTGGACGTCTCTCGGAAGCCTCGCTGGAACGGTTCGTGGACTACGGTGGTGGCGATCAATGCCGCCTGGTGGTGATCACCACCGCCAGCGAGACCGCCGAAACCCCGGAAATCGAACCAAGGATCGCTCCGTTTCGCAACCTGAAGCTGAAGGAACTCTGTTTCCTGCATACCCGCGAACGGGATGTGGCCGACTCCGAGGCGTTTTGCCTGCCTTTGACCAACGCCACGGCTGTCTGGTTCATTGGCGGTCATCAGTCGCGCCTGACCGAGGTCTACCTCGACACCCGGTTCGAGCGGGAACTGTGGAAAGTGCTGGAAAAGGGAGGCGTGATTGGAGGGACCTCCGCGGGTGCCGCCATCATGTCTCAAGTCATGATCAAGGGGGGCAATCCTGAGCCCGAACTCGACCGGGGCTTCGGCTTCCTGCCTGGAACGGTGGTGGATCAGCATTTCCTCAAGCGTCATCGACAGGATCGCCTGCTGAATGCCCTCTCTTGCTTTCCAGAGCTGGTCGGTTTAGGGATCGATGAGGGGACCACACTGGTCGTGCAGGGCCGCAAGATGATCGTGCTCGATGAGTCCGATTCTCAGGTCATGACCTGTCTTGCCCCGGCCGGTGAACGGGCTCCCCGGACCGAGTTGTTGCAGCCGGGAGACGAGGTGGATCTGCTGGCGTTGGCCCGGTCCGCCAACCGTCGGCTCAACCCGCGCCTCCCCGATCCCAACCCAATCCACGAGAAGGGGCTTCCCCAGGGAACGGTGGTGATGGCGGGCGGCGGTGAGGTGCCCCGCGAGGCGGTCGAACAGTTCATTGAACACGCCGGGGGCCCGCAAAGCCTGATCATCGTTATCACCACCGCCGCGGGAGAGACCGCTCCCCATGCGGAGGATACGGTGAGGTTCCTCAAGGAGTCAGGTGCCACCAACACCCTCTGCCTGCACATTGCCGACCGACAACAGGCCAACGACCCCCACATCGCCGAGATGTTCGAGCAGGCGGGGGGGGTATGGTTCACCGGTGGCCGCCAATGGCGGGTGATCGATGCCATCGAAGACACCCTGGTTCATCAGCAATTGCGAGATTTGCTGCGAAGGGATGGGGCCATCGGCGGTTCGGCCGCCGGCGCTTCCGTGTTGGCCAGCTATCTCGTCCGCGGCAATCCTGTTTCGAACCGACATGTGATCGGCGAGGGATATGAGGATGGACTGGGACTGCTTCCAGGAACCGCCGTTGACCCCTATTTCACTCAGCGTAGTCGCCGCGGCGACATGGCTCACCTCAAGCGGCTGCATCCCCAGTTGCTTGGAATTGGCCTCGATGAGGGAACGGCGATCCTCATCCGCGGGGAGGAAATGAATGTCTTCGGATTCAATCGCGTGTCGGTCTTTGACCTGATGGACACCGAACAGCAGAGTGAGGAAGATTGCGAAATCCTCCTCGCCGATGATCGCTACAACCTGCTGGAACGGTCCCGCGTCGGCTCGGTCAATACCGATGACGATCGCGAGACCCGCCGGTCCTTCGTGGCGATTGATGAGGCTGCCGACGATGAAGCGATCGAGGTTGCCTCCCCACCACTCGTGTGCGAATAACCCGACCAAGGTTTCCCGCGGCTGAGCTTCCTGATGTGCCAAAACAGGGGCTGGATTCTTCGGAATCCAGCCCCTGTCTGCATCATGTCGACTTCCGTTGGCAGGACGGGCCAAGTCTCTGTCGGCCGCCCAAGACGTCGGTCCTCAACGCCCCCTCAGACAAGGCCCAGTCCCAGCTGGTAAATTGCGGCGGTGTCGAGCACGACATCATTCGATTCAAACAGCCGTCGAATGGCCCCCTTGTGAATCTTCATCTTCAGTCCGCCCACTCCGATCGCCCCATAGCAGACAACCCCGCCGCGGTCGGTTCCTTTATCGAAGACTTCCACCCCCGCGATCCCCGCCGGCGGAACGGCATTCAAATCAATGGCCACACGCAGGGCCTCCAATTGGCTTCGTGTTTCCGCCGACAGCAACTCGACACCCGCGGCCCCAGCCGCAATCACCAGAGCCGCCCCTTCACAAGCGGACTTGGTCTCTGACGAGGTTCCCGCCGACACGGGCAGAACCTGCGCCTGAGGCAGCGTCTGGCGAATCGCCTCACAGGTCTGTTGGGCTCGCTCGACGGCACGGGAAGCCACCCGCACCCGGGCTCCTTCCGAGGCGAGGATCTGCGCGGCCCGCTGACCCACGGGACCGGTTCCCGCCAGAACCACCGCATCACAACCGGCCAGGGTCAGGTGCTTGCGGGCGGAAAGAACCGCCGCGGCCGCCGTGGTGTTCGAACCATTGGAATCCATCAGCACTGAGACCCGAACCGGACCGAAAAACACTTTCTGCACTTTCGCCAGCAGCTTTTCACCGGCCGCGACATTGCTGCCGCCAATGAAAATTGCCGTCGATTTGAGATCCTTGGGTCCCCGGGTGAACATGGCCCCATGCACCAGTGGCTCCACCACTTCCGGAGTGACACCGCCATAGGAAAAGAGATGGTCAACTTCGGCATCCACCGCCACCACCCGGTCAAACGTGCTGGGGAGCGGATCGGTGTCGAGTTGGATGAGGATGGATTTCATGCCGTGGACCCCGTTTCAAAAAGGGGAATGAAGGACGTGGCGGAAGTCGCGTTGGATCCAGACACCCGCTGGATATCGAAAAAAGGCACGCTCCAGAG
>JBKCTR010000266.1:0-16623 GCA_046318755.1 Planctomycetaceae bacterium | reverse complement strand
CCGGGCGGATGATCCTCAAGACCAATCATCCGGATGCCGCGGAATATCATCTCAAGGTCCACTTGACCGCCTACTGATCTCGTCGTTCTGGAGCGGAGAGGTGGGCCGAGAAAATGATGCGGCTCAAAATCACACTGCACGCTCATCAGACGAGAAATCGTCTCCTTAGCGAACGGGACCCGAAACACGGAACATTAGAACACACTTGCTCTCTCGAGTTGCACTTCGCTGGTATCCAGGGGCCCGAGCCACCGGGCCTGCTGGACTGACTTTTTCCTTAGCGGATTGAGGCACTGGAAGCGTAGACACTAAGATGGGGGGTGGGAGACAGCAGCCGGTGAGCCCCACGCTGGACTCCAAGGCACACAGTCGAGGTCACTCATGCGGACGGCACTGATACTGGCGGGAATTGGCATCTTTCTGGGTACAACCTACGCCGTCGTTTCCACCCTGCGGAGTTACCAAACGGCAGAGGCAGCCCCATCCAAGGGGGGCAGCAAGCCCGTTCGTCCGGGGGATCTCGAGGCCTCCAGTACGGCGGCACCTAGTGCGGCAGGGAAAGGAGAGGTTTTGAGAGCCACTCGGGAATCCTATTTTCCTGAGATTTCCGAGAAGGGTCCTTGGCCAAAGGCCGTCGTGGACCAAACTGAGTTCGAATTCGGGCGGATGGAAGTGGGCGAGGAAATGACCCATGGATTCAAGATTCGCAATGAGGGCCAGGCTCCACTCGAATTGGCGAAGGGGAACACCACATGCCAGTGCACCATCAGTGAATTGGAGAACAATCTGATTCCTCCTGGAGGTGAAGCGGTGATCACCCTGCGTTGGAAGCCGACGGGGCAGTCTGATGCGTTCGAGAAGGGTGCGGAGATACGCACGAATGACCCGAACAACAAAGTGTTCAGCCTGCGTGTCGTAGGCCTGGTGGTCCCCCGACTGGTTTTGATTCCCGACAAGACCTGGGAAGTCCGTGAAGTTCAGGAAAACGCCCCATCCATGACGGCGGGTTTCTTGATCTCGCCTGTGCTACCGGACCTCGCGGTTGAGAAGCTCGAGTACGACGAAAATCGTTTGGAGGTGAAGGTCCTGCCGGCCGACGTCGACCAGATCTCTTCCATGAAGGGCAAATCGGGCATGGGATTCGAGGTGACCGTGAAGCCAGGCATGCCCGTCGGCGCATTCAGCTTTCCCATCCGGATTTTCACCAACACTCAGGAGAGACAGTCGGATGGTTCGCTCGGTGGCCAGGCGGTGGTCAATGTCACAGTCGCGGGACGTCGAGAAGGCCCGATTCGATTGATCGGCCCCGCCTATCTTCCGGAAAGCAGCACAGTCTCGTTGGGATCGTTCTCCAGTGTGGACGGGCGCAGCGTCAAGCTGACCATCCTGGTCCGCGGCGCCCCGGAGGAGGGTTTGCAGTTCACAGAAGTGAAGGCCGACCCCGAGTCTTTGCGACTCGAGCTGCAACCCGAGGCGAAGGGTGCAGGGACTGCCAAGAGGTACACACTCGTCGTGCAGGCGCCCCCCAATGGACCGCGGCTCACTCGGCGCGACGAGAATCCGGCTGAATTCCGCATCCGGACCAATCACCCCGATGCGCCGGAGATGATCCTGAAGGTTCAGTTCACCTCTTATTGATGCCCACCTCCGACGAAGGGAGTCGTTTCGTGAATCGCACCTACGTTGTGTCCCTGCTGACGGCGCTGCTGATCGGCTGTGGGTTCTATTGGGTCTTCAACCCTCCCGATCCCGGACGATTGGCCTCGATACCGATCGATGCGAACTCGCCGGCTCCCGCCCCCGACGGTTCCGCATCACACTCCTCGTCAGTAGAGCCGAATCCTGGAGAATCCTCGCACGGATCGCCCTCCCCTGAAAAGGAGGGAGCCAACGCACTGGTCAGCCCTGATGAGAAGGATGCCTCGGAGGATTTACACGGCCCCCTCTCCCCCCCACCGAAACCATTTCTCGACGGATGGAACGCCCCCCGCGCACTGCTGGTTTTCACCGGTGAGCAGCACGGCTACGTCGAGCCCTGCGGTTGCAGCCTCAAGCAACTGGGCGGCGTCTCGAGACGAGCCGATTTTTTCCGGCAGAGTTCTGAACGGGAGTGGCCGCTGCTGGCGTGCGATCTCGGGGGCCTTGTGAACCGGCCCACACGCAAACAGGGCAAGCTCAAACTGCAGCTCTCGCTGCACACACTCAAAGACATGCGTTACTCGGCGGTGGTTCCTGGACCGGAGGAACTTCGACATGGCATTGAACTGATTACCTATGAAGAACGGCCTCCGTTCGTGGCCTGCAATGTCGTGCTGGGAGGGGATCGAGACTTGGGCGTGATTGTGCCACAGACAATCGTAGAGATTGGGAATCTGAGGGTGGGGGTCACCGGCCTGCTGGGCAAGTCCTTCGCACTGGAATTGAATTCCCAAATCGAAGCGGGTGAAGTCGAGGTACTCGACCCGATCGAATCCCTGCGGTCCCAGCTCGCCCTGCTGGAGGAATCTCAGCCCGACCTGCGGGTCTTGCTGCTGCATGCCCCTCCTGAGGAAGCCCGGCAGATTGCGGCCGAGTTTGCGGACCTTGACATCATTGTCGCGACTCATGGACCGGAAGATCCCAATCCACAGCCGTCGCGACAGGGGAAAACGCTCTGGGTCTGGCCCGGCCAGAAAGGAAAGTTTCTGGGTGTGGTCGGCGTGTTTGGCGACCAGGACCAGCTCTCTCTGCAATACGAGCCGGTGGCCCTCGACGAAGATCGCTTTCACGACACCCCCCACATGCGCGATCACATGCGGCATTACCAGGAATTGCTGGAATTGCAGCGACTGGTGTCTCAGGAGCCGGCCATCGAGCATCCGCGAAATGCCGCCGAGCGCGAAACCAATGACTTCGTGGGCGCCGCGACTTGTGGGGAGTGCCATACCAAGGCGTACGAACACTGGAAGACAACCGGTCATGCGCGAGGCACGATCTCGATCAAGCAGGGGCGAGCCGGTCAGGAAGGGGACTACATCAGCCGCATTCATGACGCCGAATGCGTCGCCTGTCATGTGACGGGCTGGGACCCGCGTGAGGTGGTTCGTTATCGCTCGGGATGGGTCGACGAAGCCACGACCCCGCACTTGGCGGGGCAGCAGTGTGAAAACTGTCACGGTCCCGGTGGCCGTCACTCCGCCGTGGAAAAGTTGTTGGCCCAGGGGGATCCCATGGTCTCACAGTCCGACGCAGATCACTGGCGGAATTTCGTCCAGCTTTCCGTCGACACATCCCTCGATCTCTGTGTGCGATGCCACGATGGGGACAATGATCCCCATTTCAACAAGGCGTCGTTCCCCAATTATTGGGACAAGATCAAACACCCCTGGCTCGACTGATGAGTTCCGAATCGATTCGTAAGTGGCTGGCCTTGACTGGGATCATCGGAATGATCCTGGCTCTGATTCCGCTCGTGGCGTGGTTTCGTGGAGAGCCGGTCTTCCCAGACATTGAAGACCAGTTCCTCCGACAACCCACGCTGAAGGTGTCCCCCTCGGAAACCGGCCCGTGGCCGAGAGTGGTTCTCGAACAGTCCGAATTTCGGTTTGGACAGCTCTTTGAGGGAGAAGAAGCGACGGTCAGCACGCGAATCCAAAATCTCGGGGAATCGCCACTCCTGTTGGCGCCCGGAAAAACGGTCTGTGATTGTGAGTTTGTCGATTTCCCACTCGCTCCAATCCCCGTGGGCGAATCCGCCGAGATTCGCATCACTTGGCACCCCCGTCCGGGTACGGAGTCGTTCGAGAAGTTTGTCCTGATCAACACGAACGATCCCGAACAGCGTGAAGTTCGCCTTGCCATTTTGGGCTCGGCTCTCCCGGCGATTCTCAAAAGTCCGCAGGATGATTGGGAGGTTCCAGAGGTTCTCGAAAACCGTCCAACGGAATTCGTCGGGACACTGATGAGCCCGATGCGTGAGGACTTTTCCATTGAATCGATTGATGCCGGAGACGCCCCTATCGACATCCGTGTCGAACGCGTGGCCCGTGTGAGCACCGAGATTCCCCAGGGTGACCGGCCAGGCAACAGGCTGATCATCTCCCTCCGGCCGGAAATGCCGAGAGGCCCCTTTCGATATCCGATCCAAGTCGTCACCAACATTCCCCCGCTCAAGGGGCAGACTCTTCCCCCTGACATTCCTGGGCAGGTGATCACCGTCTCTCTGACCGGAAACCGCAGGGGTCCCTTTCGGTTCCTGGGGAAAGGCTGGTATCCCGACCGCAACACCCTTTCGCTGGGGACTTTTTCCGTTCAGTCGGGAACCGCTGTCAAACTGCTGATGTTCTGCGAAGACGATTCCGTCCCCGACCTGCACGTTCGATCACTGCGGACCAATGACCCCGAGTTGCAGTTCGAGCATCGCCGTGATGATGCGTTTCGCGGCAAAGGCCTGAAGTTCGAACTGGTTGTCAAGATCCCCCCCGGCGGTGCCCCCCGTGTCCGCAAGGGGCAGGATGCCGCCACAATCTGGATTCAGACCAATCATCCGAAATTTGAGGAAGTGGAGATTCTCTGCGACTTCACGGCGATTTGAGCAGGTTCGTCTGGCCAAGCGAGAGGCTTGGCTTTCAAGTTACCAGCGTGTGTCGCAGACCAAGCGGATGTCATCGGCTGTTGCGCTGATCAACCGGGAGGAGTCCCTGCTGAGCAATCCGGAATGACTCGCGCCGTCCGGACAGCCAATAAACACCATGGGCCGACAAGAGGGCCAAGACGGGTATCAGGGGGGCCCGCATGCGGGCGTCGGCCCAATACAGGGCATGGACCGCGGTGAAACTGCCCAGCAAGGCGAGGCTGAGGCTCCACAGACTGGACCTTGCTTCGCCAGAGATCCCCCTGAGCCCGGCCAACGCAGTGATACTGAAGATCAGCCAATGGAGCACAAGCCCCGAACGCAGCCAGACAGGTGCGTTGCTTTGCGAATCGGGAATGGGCCCCCAGAATCTCTTCCAGAGGCTCCAGGCCGAACTGCACGCTTCCTGCGGATGTTCCCAGATGTGATTCCAGGCTGCCGTCGAATGGGCGTTGTCGACTTCCCGTTCGAGATGCCCCAGGAGATCGATTCCGATCAGAGGCACAGCGGATCGCGCGAACCGCTCTCCGTCAAACGGATGACGACGATCCCCCGTCAACCACTCGTCATACCCAGGATTGTGGGCCAACCGGAGGGTGTAACCACCATGTGTGGTGGATGGAATCCAATCCCCAAGGACAACTCGATTCCGAATTGCCCAAGGGGCAACCACCAGCGCCATGGTGCACGGAACCAGCAACAGCCCCCGGAGACTCACGCTGCGACCAGCGCCCAGGGTGGAAAACCACCACAGGGGTCCCCAGATCAAGCCCGATGCCAGAAAGGTTGGCCGGCAGAGGGCACACAATCCGAGACAAGCCCCGCCGACGACAGGTCGCCAACGCTCACGGCAGAGTGAAGTCGACCACAGCAGGAATGCGACCAGCCCCGCCGAGGTGGTTTCGGTCATGACATTTGGCGTGTAGCTGACCAACAGAGGGTCGAGGGCGACAATGAGTCCCGAAACCAGACTGAATTCGCCAAGTCCGCTGCGGTACGCAGCCATCACCACCAATACCACAGTCAAAACACCACACATGACCTGGAAGGCAATCACCCCCCAGACACCTCCCGTCAACCACATCATCAGGGCGACGACACACGGATACAGCGGGGGACGATACGCCGTGGGATATGCTGATTCACCAGAGACGGGTCTCCACTCCTTCACCGTCGACTGAATGCGGCAAACGGGAACAGCGCCGGGCTCGGGAACCAACCACCATTCGCCAGCCGGAGACTGCCGTTCGCCCTCAACATCCGGAGCTTCGACCCAAGACAACTGTCGACTGAAGCCCTCCCCAGCGACGATCTGCCGCGCAATCGAGAGGTAGAGGTCGCGATCCTCATTCCACTGTGCGCGGGCACTCACAGCCGCGAGCGCCCGGATGAGGAACGCCAGGAGCACAAGGGCACCGAGCCACTTGGGGAAGGAAGGCTGCCGCATTGTCAGAGGCATCATGGACTGTGCCAGCCAAGGCAGGATGGGCGTTGATCAGCCGTTCCATGGCAGACATCCCACGGAGGCGGATGCCAACCGCGGGATGTCTGGATTCCTCCTCGAAACGCAAATTCCGACCGGAATGATCGGAGAGGATCACACCTGCCGCCGCCTGCTGACAGCCCCAGGGGGAGCCGCGGAGCAGGGAGTTTTAGCGTTTCCCGTCACTGTCATAGAAGAAACAGTCGGGACCTTTCACGGTGTAGTAGGGGTACTGCACGATCCCGGGCATGTCTCCATGGGGAGGATAGGAGAGATCATGGGGGATCGTGTAGGGAATGCAGTGGTGACCGTTGGCCTGACGGGCATCACGCCGGGCCGCCCGCCGAGCGCGGCGCAGGTCTCGGCGGCTGCATTCATCGCAGTCGCAATCCGCCTCGCAATAGTCGTCAGCCACAACACCATCAACAGGGGCCTGACCGCGCACCACCTGCGAAGAACTGCAACCCACACCGCAAGTCAGCAACATCGCGGCGGCCGAAAGGAACAGCCAATTGGAACGCATGGACAGGTTCTCCCCTGAATGCAGACCAGAAAGTACTGGAGCCTGAGCCTCATCCGTGCGGGCTTGTAGAAGACCTCCAGACAGGGTGAGGTATCGGCGGTGAAGGCTGCCCGACGTTCAAAATCCCTAGCTCGGTCACAACCTCTTCCACAGACTCGATTCATTCGCCTTGCAGATTCACCCCAACCGGATTAAATTGCCAAGTTCAGTTGCCGGGCTCGGCAACCCACCCAGGGAATCGACACAAGTCTATTCCCAAAAGACACTTGAGATCTTCACAACCATCCCGGAATTGATCGCTGCGAACAGTCGCTGGGAGTCCGTTTCGGGGAGATTCAGAGATCGACTGGGGCCTAACCCTCGGACTTTCGGAGAGCAAAGGAATGCTGGTCGCCGCCTCGACACGCTGTTTTTCAGACGTCCCTATCCACCAAGCCTGCTTCCATATCGACGATATGGGTTACGACAAGGTGGAGTTGTGGTTCAGTGAAAACACTGAACACCTGAAACCCTCCGAGCTCTTGCGCGAACCCGACCGGTTTGCGGTCCGATACCGGGAAATGACCCGTCTGACACCGGTTTCCTTCTGTTTCGAAGACGAGATCGCACTCTCCGATTTTCGGACCATCACCCGCGCCGCGAAGCAGTTGCGGGTGCCCCACGTGACGGTCCCCTCCGCCCCTCTGGGAACTCCCTTCAATTCGGAAGTCGATCGCCTCCGCGAGTTGACCCGGATTGGTATTGCCGATGGAATCGTCGTCTCCTTCAAGACGCGAATTGGGCATTTGTCTGAAGATCCCCGCACGGCAGTCGAACTTTGTCAGTCGGCACCGGGGCTGGGAATCACCCTGGACCCCAGCTGCTTTCTCTGCGGTCCACATCGTTCAACGAATATTGATCCTGTTTTCCCCCATGTATTCCACGTCCATTTGCGTGATTCCACCCGGGAGCAGTTCCAGGTTCCCGTGGGCTTGGGGGAATTGGATTACGCCCGCCTGATCACTCAATTGGAACGGGTGAATTTTACACGGACGCTGAGTGTGGAAATCATGCCAGAGCTCATGGATGTTTCGGGCAGGGGAGTCGAATTGCGAAAGGTCCGGCTGTTGCTCGAAAGTCTGCTGTGACTCGCCGCTGCCGAGCGGGCATTCACAATCTGTCGGGCTCTTCGCAGCCGGGTACGAATCGGGTCGTTCTCAATCGACAAGTAATTCGATGTTTGAATCGGCGCCGGCCCGGGGTTCTACCCTCCCCACCACGCAAGACTCCGGCGCTCCGGAATTTTTGAGCAGAGTCAGCGCATGATCCGCCCGCGGTCCAGGAACCCCCAACAGCAGACCACCTGATGTCTGCGGATCGAACAGCAGGTCCAATTCGCAAGTCTCGGGCGTACGTTGGTAACGAAGGTGTGTCTCCACCCTCCGTCGATTCGACGGCCCCAGTGAGGTTGATACTCCCTCACGAATCAGACTCTCCGATCCGTTGATCCGCGGAATGGATCCCAGCGACAAACTTGCTGAAACCTGACTGGCTTCGAGCATCTCCAACAAGTGCCCGACCAGTCCAAATCCGGTGACATCTGTGGCGGCGGAACATCCCACCTGACGGGCCACGCGGGCGGCCGACGCATTCGACCGCAACATGAATCCCAGAGCCTCCTCCAGACATCGAGACGCACCCTTCCCCATCCGCAGGGCGGCCAAAATCACCCCCACCCCGAGAGGTTTGGTCAAAATCAGCGAATCTCCCGGTTGGAGTCGAGATTTCAGCAGGGGCGATTGACCGTCGAGGCACCCCGCCACGCTGAAACCCGCCAGCAATTCAACCCCTTCCGTGGTATGCCCACCCCAGAGTTCCGCCCCGACCGCCTTCAACTCATGGAGGCCGCCTGCCAGCACCTGGTATAGAAGTTCCCCCTGCTGTCGTGCGGATCCCGGAGGCAGGGTCACCAGGGCCTGAGCCCCGACGGGGCGAGAGCCCATGGCCCAGAGATCACTGAGCGCATGCAGGACGGCGATTCGCCCGAACAAATAGGGGTCATCGAGAAAGGCCGGAAAAAAGTCGACCGAAAAGACGTCGACTGGCAGACTCCGACGATCGATGACCACGGCATCATCCGGGGTCAGGCGGGTCCCCATGGTGCCCTCCTGCGATGGTTGGGCCAGTCGGGTCAGAGCCTCGTGCAACACCTCGGCGGGCACTTTGCTGCCACAACCGGTGCACCGCATCGCAGCCTTCGAATCCTCCGTGAGACCAAACCCAGAGTGATTTTCATCGGTTGTTGTCATGGAATCGGAACGATGCATTCGCAGGAACCGTCTGTCAATTCGGTCCTTCCACCGCCAGACCCAGTTTCCCTCGAATGACCAACCTCGAAATTCCCCCAGCGCGCGACCATTTCCGAGTGACATCAACGAGAGAAATCCCCGCGCCCGATAGGACCGCAGGGGTTCGCCCCGCAGGAATCGACTCAGATTGCCCCACAACAGAGCGCCCTGCCTCACGGCGTGAACCCCCGCCTTCGGCAAAGGCACCCCCCGGAGCGCTGCGGCATCTCCGGCGGCGAACACGGGATGGCCCGAGACGGACTGCAGGTTGGGATCCACCAACAGGAAGCCTTGGTTGTCCAAGGGCAGGTTCAGTTTGGAGAGCAGTGGCGGTGGTCCTCCACTGGTCGCCCAGATCAGCAGATCGACCGACCAATCGACTCCCCGGTTGAACTCCAGGCAAAGCGGCCCCGCTTCGTTCGAAGACTCTCCTCTGCCGGGACGGACCGAGAGAACCGTCAGCGCGGTCTCGACCTGGATCCCGCGGTGCTGCAGTTGCTGACGCATTCTCTGTGCCGTGCGTGTGCTGCTGCCAACAAGAATGTCCTGACCCGATTCAACAAGATGGATCTCCGCGGCAATTTGCCGGTGCTGCAACCAGCGTTCGAGCGCCAGCGTCATCTCACATCCCGCCGCCCCGCCACCCACCACCACCACCTTCAGCGGAGCCGTTCCGGTGGCAGCAACACCGGTCCCCAGTTCCGGACGCAACCGACGAATGGCCTCTTCCCACCTTTTCGGGAAGTCCTTGAGTGGTTTCAGCGAAATCAAACCGGGTAGCGACCGCGACTCGCGGGGGGCAGCACGGGGGATAGAACCCACCGCGATGGAAGCGACATCAAATGGAATTGGCGGCCGATCGTGCAGTTGGATGACCCGCCCCGCCGGATCGAGCCCCGTCGCGGCCGCGGCAATCAGTCGCGCTCCCGCAGCCACGCACAGTTGCTGGAGATCGAGAGTCGCCTCGGACAGCGAATAGAGTCCCGCCAAGACGCCGGGCAGCATTCCGCTGTAGACCAGTTCGGAATCCGGAGAGACGACTGTCAGTCGGACTCCGGGCAGTCGATTAACGCGCCACTCCCTCAGAACATGCAGATGCGCATAGCCTCCTCCAACCAGGACAAGGTCCTTCTCCGGAAGAGAATTCGAAGGGGCTCTCATATTCAGAACCCAGCCACTGTCGAAGCAGTTGCCCCAGTGATTCCAAGAAGTCGACGCAACCCCTGGACCAACAGTTGATCCTCAGAGGGGGGCAGACTGCGCAGATCCAGCCAGACGGTGCCCTGTTGCACACGGCCAAAGATGCGGGGGGTTCCGGTGCGCAGCAAACCGGCCAGTGCTTCACTGGAAATTCGGCGGTGTTCGATGTTCACAGACCATGACGGGATTTCAGAATCCGCCAGGGTTCCTCCTCCCACCGAAGCCACCGAAGACCGGACTGAAATGCGCCAATCATCGGAAGTGAATTCATGCGCGGTATTTTGACCCGCTCCGCACGCCTCGGCGCAGCCAGCCACCACGCCCCGCGCCCGCTGTTCCAGAAGCTCCACGGATTGGTCGAGCGCCTGCAGTATCGGAATCTCCCGCAGTTCCGTTCCCAGACGATATGACTCCAGCGTTCCCTGCAGTGCCGCCAGGGTCAGCTTGTCGATTCGGAATGCCCGGGCCAGAGGATGTGTGGACAGGCGCGCGATCAGATCCGCTCGACCCACAATGATTCCACACTGGGGCCCCCCCAGCAGTTTGTCGCCGCTTCCCAGTACGAGATCGGCCCCCGCCGAAACCCCGGCCTGAAAGGTGGGTTCCTTCTCCAGTCCCCACCGGGTCGTGTCGACAAGTGAGCCGCTGCCAATGTCGTCAATCACGGGAATGGCGGAACGCCGTCCCAGAGACACCAACTCCTCCAGAGGAGTGCTCTCGACGAACCCACGCATGCGAAAATTCGAAGGATGGACCCGCATCAGGCAAGCTGTCGAAGGACCGACCGCCCGTTCATAGTCTGTCGAACGAGTGCGATTGGTGCTGCCCACCTCGCGGAGGATGGCACCGCTGGTGCTGAAAATCTCTGGCAGGCGAAAACTTCCCCCAATCTCCACCAACTGGCCGCGAGAAATGACCACCTCGCGTCCCTTCGCCAAAGTCGCCAACACCAAGACAGTTGCGGCGGCATTGTTATTGACCAGGAGGGTTGCCTCAGCACCGGTCAATTGACGCAGCGTGTCAGCCACCTGGTGCCCCCGGGCCAATCGACCTCCACTGCCGAGATCCAACTCCAGATTGCAGTTTTGAGAACATTCCCACACCGCCTGCCTGGCCCGAACAGACAAAGGCGACCGCCCCAGGGACGTGTGCAGCAGAATTCCGGTGGCATTCAGCACCACCCCCAATTGCGACTGCTCGCGGTTTTCCAGCGAGACGCGAAGACGGCTCAAGACCTCGACCAGCAACTCCTCGCGCAGTAAATTCCCCCCGGCACCGGACTGTCGGTCCGCCAGCTCCGAGCGCATCTCGGCGAGAATTGTTCGGACCTCATCGCAAACCAGCCCCGTCCCCCAGCGGGAATTCCATGCCTGGACATGGGGATCACGCAAAACCGCTCCCACCGAGGGAAGCCAACGAGCATCGCGGAGTGTGTCAGAACTCATGACGTCCGGTCCTGGCCCAAAACACCGGGGTCCTCATCCACCGCGCGAAAGGATCAGCAAGACAGCCAAGACCGCCAACATGAATCCACCGATGGTCAACACCAGGCGAGCCGCCCGTGTCAAAATCAGCGATGTGTTCTCGTGTCGGCTCGCACTGTAGACCAGGCTGATTGCCAAAATCAGAGGCAGCGCGTACCAACCCCGTGCCACTCCTCCGACACCGTTCCATCCCAAAATCCAGATCATTGCGTTCATCGACCAACCTTCCGAAATTCACTCCCGATCAGTCCAACACCATCGGTTTCGAGTCCTCGGCCTATTCCAGACTCTCCATCGCGTCAGGCTTATGTGGCACCGACCGAATCGCGCCGCTGATCCGACTGTTGACCTGAAGTGGTGCTCTCATCATCACCATAGGCGGGTCCGTAGATCGCATCAAAAATTGCCAGCAGGTTCAATAAACCGGCGATCATCGTGTACACCACCCCGAGTTCGAACCGCGAACCGAGTTCGCTGTGGGCACGATCGAGGGAATTCGCACGGGACGAATCCACATCAAACAGAGGAGCACCATACCAATCCCAGATTGGTCTGGAGAATGACCCTTCGAACCTCCCCTGGGGCCCCCCTCCCGACTCAAAGTAACCCAAGACACCTCGGCGCGGGCTTGGCCCGACCTGAGGGTCAAAAGTGCAGTTGGTCAGGGTTCCCTCAAGACGTATTTCCCTCCCCCCTTGCAGCGCAGTTCCGCGAAACTGACCGACCGGCAGTCTCCCGCCACCCCCAGCATCTGCGTTGACGGTCAACCGCCCCCGCACCGGACCGTCGACACCATCGAGGGTTCCGACGCATTCCACATCCAGCGAATGGGAAAGATACCCCTCATCAAACACCTGGTTCGATCGGAACTTGGCCTGGGCGAGTGCCGGCAACGCGGGCAACCCGACCCAAAACTGGCAAAGGTAAGCAAATGTTCTGCTTTCAGGGGCCGACCACTGAAAATACACAACCTGACCGTGCCCAATGCTCAGCCCGGTGAAGAATGTGGAAAGAATGCAGACGGCATAGAGCCCCGCCTTGAAAAGGCGACGCTGATACAAATGACCAAGTCCAGGAACCAGAAATGCCAAGATTCCCGCCACGAAGGGGTTGCGAAGATTCAACTTGGCCACTTCGGCCCGGACGGGGACGGCGGGTTGTTGCGACATCACTGGCCAGAAAAGAGACACGGACAAAAGAAGGTCGGAAGAGATTGAACTCCACTCTCCCCAAACCCTACTCTGGATTGTAATGGTGACAGTGCAGTCCGGGTAGGTCTGTTCAGCATGGGCAGGTACGCCCACCGCCACAGATCATTCCGGACTGTTGTTCGTTCGCCAGGTTGGAAACTTGCCCACTTTTCAGGCGTTCTCATCAAGCATGCGGTCTGACTTGCCGTTGGATGTCTCCACTCTGGTCACCCTCCCCTTCCAGGAGAACACTCTCTTCGCGTGTTTGCCGGGGTCCAAGGAATGCCTTGTCATCGATCCCGGGTTCGGTTCCCAGCGAATCGTGGACCAGTTGACCGCCCTCGGAAAGACTCCCGTCGCCATCCTGTTGACACATGGGCATGCGGACCACATTGCAGGCGCTGGGGGACTTCGAGAGGTCTGGCCCGATCTGCCGATCTTGATTGGGGCCGGGGACGCTCCCATGCTGACCGATCCGCAATTGAACCTGAGCGCACTGTTTGGCATGCCGATCACGGCCCCCAAAGCGACGCGGACGCTCCAGCACGCCGACCAGCTGATTCTTGCGGGAATCCCACTGGAAGTTCGAGAGATTCCCGGTCACAGCCCAGGACATGTGGTCTTCGTGCTCCACGACCGAATCCTGCCGATCGTGTTTGGTGGAGACGTGCTGTTCCAGGGAAGCATTGGACGGACTGACTTCCCTGGAGGAGACCAGCAGTTGCTGATCGATGGCATCCATCGCCACCTCTTCGACCTGCCAGACAACACGTTGGTCTTTCCGGGCCACGGCCCCCCGACCACCACCGGTCAGGAGAAGCGTGACAACCCCTTCTGCGGATTGAGTTGAACTGGAAGCTGGCGATCAATGTCCTGGCGCCGGGTGGACTTCGGTCGTCACGTGACCTGCGCCCGTCGTTCCCTTTGATCTCCTCTCGGAGTTCCGCAGTTCCTCGCGAACTTCCTCGGCTGTCATCCGGATCCGTCTTTCATAAGCAACCCACTGCCACACCAGGTCGGCCAATCCCACCAGCAGCAGACAGCAACACAGCAGTCGAATGGGTCTGATTCCCTGGCCCAGCACAGCCTGCACGGCCCCCTCTCCCGCCCCCCCTGATGTCCCCAAGGGGCCATGCACACACATCTCCCATCCCACAAGCAGGCAGATGCCGGATGCGATCAGGCATTGCAGGAATGTCCGGCCCAGATTGCCCATGGCTCTTGTCGCTCCGAACCGACGGAATCCTGCGACGAGGCTCAGCCGTCCCAGATCTGGCCGCACTGCCTCCCACGACACCAAGAGCCGTGTTTGCAATAGCCGTAGCCCAACACAGGCAGCCCAAGGAATCACCACCATCGGCCAGATGACACTCGCCAGCCTCACCAAAACGGTCATGCCCCTCTGCCAAGCCAGTTGGGCATTCCACGACATTGAGGTGGTGCTTCTCAACTCTTCACTCAGTACCAACTGGAACTGCTCGAACCAACTCGCTCCAAAGCCGCCCAGAATCCAGAGCCAGACCACCACAGGCAGCCCCTCCTGCAGCCATGACGGACTTGCGACATCTCCGCGTCGCCTCAGCGACTGACGTCGCGAGCGAGACGCCGGATAAACCCGCTCCTCCGATCCACTCATTCCACCACCTTTTCGCCCAGTGGAACGGAAACTCCTGGGGCCTCACTGGCCGACGTGCGGACCCGATTTCCCAGGTCCCCCAGTTCCTGCTGAAGAATCTGCGTGATTCCGTGGATCGACAATGACAGTGCCAGCCAAGCCACGCCGGCCCGCCATGGCACCGCGATGGAGACCACTGAGACGACGGGAAACATTCGCCCCAGGACCGTCACAATCAACATCGCCATGGCCGAAGCACCCCAGATCGGAGCCGCCAGTCGCAGTGCGAGGCAGGTTGACTCCTGCAACGAAACCACCATCAGGTTGATTGGTCCACCAAACATCGGCCGACCGCCCGGCGGAAATGCGTGGAACATATCACGACAAGCGCTGATCACCTGCAGATGACCACCACAATGCACGAAGATCACCGCGGTCAACCAGGAAAGAGACACGCCGAATACCCCGGCACCGCCCCCTCCAAAACAGGCGTCTCCGACCGACTCCCCAGGCGACCACGACAACTCCAGTATTTCAGTGCAGAGTCTGACTCCACACAGGACCAGCGATACCCCCAGTCCAAGTCCGCTACCCAGCAGTAACTCCAGTGGAACATCTTCCCATGTCCCCGGTGTTTCGCCGTTCGGCATGGGGGACCTGGCGCTCGCCGCCAGAACCCAACTCACCAGCACGGCCAGGGCCAAACGAAATCGCCAACCGAGTCCCTTGGGAATCAGCGGTAAAAACAGGATCAATCCTGTCATTCGTGCCAGCAAAAGGCCCCAGAGCCAAAGATTGGGCAACCATGCCAAATCAGGAATTCGGGAAAACAACTCAGGCTCCTTGCGACCTTGTCCAAACGCCAGTGGCGGGGAGCCACCGCCCGGTCATCGCCCGTTCATTTCGTACGCCACAACCGCAGGGTGAATTCGACCATCGTCTGCAACCCCCAGGGCATGACCAGCATGATTGTCAGCACCGCCGCGATCACGCGGGGTACCGTGTTGACAGTTGGCTCCTGAATCGAAGTGGCCGCCTGCATCGTTCCGATGACCAATCCCACGATCAGCGAAACCAAAACCACGGGCAGGCAGATCCATGCCGCGGTCCACAGCGATTGCCGGATCATCTCAGCCGCGGAGTCCACATCCATCACACTCACTCCCAAACCCTGCTTCCATGACCGGGATGGCTGCCGAGATCGCCCGGCGTCATCCAGCAACACTGGCCAACAATCGCCCCACGATCACAGCCCAGCCATCCACCAACACAAACAACAACAACTTGAACGGAAGCGAGACGGAACTGTGGGAAATCGCCGTCAATCCCAACATCGAAAGCACGAGCCCGACGATGAGATCAATCACCAGAAAAGGGAGCAGGATCTGAAACCCGATGACGAAACCCACCTTCAATTCACTCAGTACAAACGCCGCCGCCAGTGTGGGAAGGGGAATCTCGTCGTAGGTCAGGTTCCGCTCGCGTTCGCGAAGGGTCCCCCCCTCTGCCGAACGCGACTCCAGCACCACCCAGACCGAGTCGCTGTTTCCAGCCAGCTCGATCTGCGAAGACATGAATTCCCGTAAGGGCTTCAAAGTCGCCAGGGTTGCCGCTTCCAATTCGGGTTTCACAGCTCCCGCCTCTGGCCGCAGATACGGTCGCATCCCCTGCTGATAGGCCTTTCGCCAGACCGGCTCCATCACCAGGCAACTCAAAAACAAAGCCAGCGCCATCAGCACCGAATTCGGGGGCAATTGCTGAGTTCCCAGGGCCTGGCGCACCAGTGTCAGCACGATCGAGAACCGCACAAAACAGGTGGTCATCAACAACAATGACGGCACGACCGAGAGCACCAACACCGCCAGGAGGGACGGTGCCACAGGCACAGATTCGACCAGAGACATCCAATCACCCGCTGGATCGTCCCCGTCACCGGTTTCCAACGTGGAGCCTGAAGGTTGCTCCTCCCAGGCGGAGGTCTGCTCGACATCCACCGCTCCATCGACGGGTCGCTCGCCTTCCCTGGAACGCACCTCGCGATCGCGATGTCCTGCCTTGCTTTCAGAACGATTGGGACCGCGCTTCACCGGCAATTCGCGGAGTTCCGCTGGCCGGGAGCCAGCCTCCGATCTGCGGTCGCTTGCTCCCCCCGGCTCAGATCCCCCGACTGTGGCGACCAGGAACAGGCT
>JBKCTR010000265.1:0-3230 GCA_046318755.1 Planctomycetaceae bacterium | reverse complement strand
CGACCGGCTCGTGCAGGGGCAGCTCAATCTGCTGGGAATTCCCGCCGCCCCGCGCTCTGACGACGCCACCTTCCTGCGGCGGCTGTCGCTCGATGTGACCGGTCTGCTTCCCTCGGCCAGCGAGGTGCGCGAGTTCCTGGCCGACACCTCGGCCGACAAACGCTCCCGAATGATCGACCGGCTGCTGGCCAGCGAAGAGTTCGCCCGCTTTTGGGGACAGCAAGAGGCCGACCTGCTGCGGGTGAATGCCGGGGCGATGCCCGAAGGTCGGGCCGAAGCGCTCGCCCGCTGGATTGTCGACTCGTGGCGGCACAACCGTCCGTTCGACCAGCATGTGCGCGCCCTGCTGACCGCGACGGGACCGGCCCCCCAGCAGCCGGGTGTCAGTCTGTTTCTCGCCATTCCCGCTGCCGAGGATCTGGCCGAGTCGACCTCGCAGCTCTTCATGGGCTCGCGGATCACCTGCGCCAAGTGCCACAATCACCCGTTCGAGAACTGGACCCAGGACGACTACTACCGCATCGCGGCAGTCTTCGCCCGCCTGCGGCGCGAAGGCCAGACCTTGCAGGTGGTCGATCAGGGAGATGTCCGGCACCCCGCCACCGGTGCGGTGATGACTCCCTGGGGTGCGCCGCAGCCGCCGCAAAACCCCGCCGCCGATCGCCGCGTAGACTTCGTCGCGTGGCTCACCGCCCCCGGCAATCCCCTCTTCGCCCGGGTCGAAGTCAATCGTCTCTGGGCCCAGTTGCTGGGGCGGGGCATCGTCCATCCCGTCGATGACTTCCGCTCGTCGAACCCCCCCGCCAATCCCGCCTTGCTCGATTGGCTGGCGGACCAGTTCGTCCGCAGTGGGTTCGACCGGCGGGCGATGCTGAGACTGATCCTCACCAGCGACACCTACCAGCGGTCGTCCGAGACCAACGCGCTCAACGAAGAGGATGACCGGCAGTTTTCGCACGCCCTCATCCGCCGGCTGTCGGCCGAGCAGGTGCAGGACGCCATCGGCTTGGCGACCCGCTCACTCCCCAGCCTGGCCGACATCACCCGCGAACAGCAGCAGACTGCCGAGGCGCTCACCCGCCGCGAGCAAGACGTCCGGACGGGCACCCCCGCGTGGATCGCCGAGCAGCGGGCGAAACTGGCCGGGCTGCCGCTGCGGCTGGGTGTCTGGCGGCATCGCGGCCCCTATGCCATCGGCTCGTACAACGAGGGTTTGAAGACATCGTTCCCCCCCGAAACCGAGACCTTCGCGGCCACACCACTGGCGGGTGATGCCCACCCCGAATGGCCCGAGGCCAAAGTGCAGCAGGTGGGGGATGGCCGGGTGGCCGTGCACTACATCGCCCGCACCCTGCACGCCCGCGAGGCGGGGCAGGGCACGCTCTTCCTCGGCAGCGACGACGGAGTGAAAGTCTGGCTGAATGGCCAGGTGATTCACGACAAGCCGGGGACTCGCGGCGTCAAGGAAAACGACGACACCATCCCCCTCGAGCTAAAGGCTGGCGAAAACCGGCTGCTGCTGAAGATCACCAACTCGGGAGGCTTCTGTGGGTTTTACTTCCGGCTGGGGTCGTTCCAGGACAAGGAGATCCCTGCGGCCGAACTCGCCCCCGACCTGGCCGAGGAACTGGCCGCCCAGACGGGCGAGCTTCCCGAAGCCCTCCAGCAACGGCTGCAGCAGTTCCGCGAACGGCAAGACCGCGAGTTGCTGGCCCTGCGCGACCAACTGCAGAAGATCACCCGCCGCGAGGCGTACCAGACGCAACGGCTGGTGCCGGCGGGGGGCGACTTCCTGCGGGCGTTTGGCCAGCCCCGGCGGGAAACCCCCTGTGTCTGCGAACGGGTCAACGATCCGGCGATCGACCAGGTGCTGCACCTGCTGAACGGCGGCCAGGTGTTGCCGCAAATCACGCATGCCGCCGGGCAGTACGATGCCATTGCCGACAATTCGGCCCTCGTTGACGAGCTGTACCTCTCGATTCTGGGCCGATTCCCACGCGACACCGAACGACAGCCGATTCTCGCCCACCTTCAAAAGGCCAGCTCCCGGCGGCTGGCGCTCGAAGATGTGATCTGGGCACTGCTCAACACCCGCGAATTCCTCGTGGCCCACTGACCGCATTCCGGTTCCGCCCCCTTCCCATTCGAACCCCTTCCTTCCCACCGGCTGGTTCCATGACTCTTCGCCCCCTGCTGCCCGCTGTTCCGAAGTGTCGGCTGCATCCCTCGGCCTGGCGGTTGCCGCTGGTGATGCTGGTGGCGCTGTCTGGGATGAACCTCGCCCGGGGAGCCGACGACGAAGTGAGTTTTGTGCGCGACATCGCCCCGTTACTCACCCGTCGCTGCACCGGCTGCCATGGACCGACAAAGGTCGAGGGAGACTACCGGCTGCACTCGTTTGCCGCGTTGCAGAAGACCGGTGCCAGCGACAGCCCCACGCTGACCCCCGGTCAGCCCGAGCAATCAGAACTCTACCTCCGGCTCATCGACCAGAATGAGTCGACCCGCATGCCGCAGTTGGATGATCCGCTCTCGGCCGGGCAGATCGCGCTGGTCGAGCGGTGGATCCGGCAGGGGGCCCGGTTCGACGGACGTGATCCGAACGCGTCGTTCAAGTCGCAGATGCCCCCGCGGACTCATCCCGCCCCCCCGGCGGTCTACAAGGTGGCGGTCCCCGTGCAGGCGTGCGCGATCTCTCCCGATGGCCGCGAAGTCGCGCTGGGGGGCCACAATGAAGTGACCGTCTGGAATCTCCAGACCGGCACCCTGCTGCGCCGCCTCGCCAATCTCCCCACGCGGATCCAGTCGATCGTCTACGAGCCCACGGGAAGCCGGCTGCTGGTGGCGGGGGGGACGCCGGGGGACTACGGCGAAATCGTGGCCCTCGACGCGGCCGATGGGGGGAACCGGCAGGTGGTGCAGACCGCCGAGGACCTGGTGCTGTCGATCGCCCTCAGCCACGACGGCCAACACCTGGCGAGTGGCGGTGCCGACCGGGTGGTCCGCAGTTTCATCCGGGACGGGCAGGAACGCTGGTCGTTTGCGTGGGACTCGCGGCTGTTTTCCGACTGGATCACCGAGGTCGCCTATGGGGCGGGGGATGAATTCGTGCTGGTCGCCTGCCGGGATTACACCGCCAAAGTGCTGACTCCCGCCGGAGCGCTCTATACAACGTACAACGGGCACCAGCGGCAGTTTGGGTCGGAAAATGGGCGGTTCGAGATCTACGC
>JBKCTR010000264.1:0-5516 GCA_046318755.1 Planctomycetaceae bacterium | reverse complement strand
GGCCGTGAACCGCACCGCACCGTCGGGGCACTGCCCGAGTTTCTGCAACAGCACGACGCCACTCAGCGCCACGAGGCGGTGTCGATTGCCCGCACTCTGGGGGCTGCCGCCGAGCCGCTGGTTCCCGTGCTGAAGACGCTGATCGCGAAAGACCCCGATCCCGACCTGCGGAAACTGGCGGCCGAGGCGGCGGCCGCGATCATGACCGCGGTTCGCCATCAGCCCGCCGCCACAGGCTCCGCCCCAGTCGCCGCCGATGGTCTGCTGCGGGTGCAGTGCCAGTGCGGCAAAAAGCTGCAGGCCAAGGCGGAGCTGGCCGGGAAGACCGCCAAATGTCCCGCCTGCGGCCAACCGGTCAAGTTGCCCACCGCCCCCCCCGTGGCCCCGGGTCTCGCCACGTCGGCCGCCCCCCCTCCCGACAAAGAGTGTCCCCGTTGTTTCGCGATGGCTCCCACAGCCCAGATTCTGTGCCTCTCTTGCGGCTACGACTTCCGCACCGGGAAAACCGTGAAGGTGACAGGCAAACCGGCGAACAAGCCCCCCTCACCACCCGGAACCGGCAAGCCGTAGTGCTGGCGGGTTGCCCCCCAGGGAACGGTGCCGGGAGGTTCAGGCCAGAATCTCACGCACCACCCGACCATGCACATCGGTCAGCCGGTAATCGCGGCCGCCGAAGCGGTAGGTCAGCCGTTCGTGATCGAGCCCCAACAGGTGCAGCATGGTGGCATGCAGGTCGTGCACGTGCACCTTGTTCTCGACCGCGTGCCAGCCGAATTCGTCGGTGGCCCCGAAGGTCATGCCGCCCCGAATGCCACCGCCGGCCAGCCACATGGTGAATCCAAAGGGGTGATGCTCGCGGCCATTGTCTCCCTGCGCGGTGGGAGTCCGTCCGAATTCGCCCCCCCACAGCACCAACGTGTCTTCCAGCAAGCCTCGGGCCTTCAGATCGGTCAGCAACGCGGCAATGGGCTGGTCGACCGCCTGGCACCGTTTGGGCAGCGCGTTCCGCAGATCGCCATGCTGATCCCAGACATTGTTGGCTGGCGCATCGAAGAGATGCACGAACCGCACGCCCCGCTCCACCAGCCGCCGGGCCAGCAGGCACTGCCGGCCGAACAGCTCGGTCTCGGGTTTGTTGGTGCCATACAGCACATGGGTCGCCTCGGTCTCTCCGGCGAGGTCAAACGCCTCGGGAGCCTGCCGCTGCATGCGGAAGGCCAGTTCGAACGTGGCGATGCGGGCGTCGAGCTGGCTGTTCAGCGGGCGCTCCTGCCGGTGCAGGGCATTCAGCCGCGACAGGGCGTCGAGCTTCGTCCGCTGCCGCTCCAGACCGCCCCCGCCCGTCGTGAGATTCGCGATGGGATTCTTGAGGTCACGGACCAGCGTTCCCTGGTAGGCGCTTGGCAAAAAGCTCGACGCCCACAACTGCGCCCCCTGAAACACGGGGGCCGGGCAGACCACGACAAACCCCGGCAAATCCTGGTTTTCGGTCCCCAGACCGTACGTCAGCCACGAGCCCAGGCTGGGACGCGAAAAGGCTTGCTCGCCGGTGCACATCTGCAACGCGGCCCCTGTGTGATTGATGTTGTCGGCCACCATCGAGCGAATCACACAGACATCGTCGATGCGCGCAGCAAGCCCGGGCAGCAGTTCGCTCACCTCGATGCCGGCCCCGCCATGCTTCGCGAACTTCCACGGCGAGGCCAGCAGGTTGCCGGTCTTCTGGCGTTCGAGCTTGGGCTTCTCGAAGGGCAAGGGTTGGCCGTTGTCGGTCGCGAGCCGGGGCTTGGGGTCAAGCAGATCGACATGCGACGGTCCCCCGGGCATGTACAGAAAAATCACCCGCTTGGCCCGGGTGGGGTGATGACTGGGAAGAACGCCAAACGGATGGGCCGAGCGCCCGGCGGGAACCTCGGCCAGCGCCTCGCGCGTCAGCAGGTCCGACAGGGCCAGCGCACCAAAGCCGCAGCCCGAGGTGGCCAGCCAGTCGCGGCGGGAGAGAGACGCACCGGAACAGATTTCGGTCGACATGGGGGGCAGCCTCTTCAATCGACGTAGAGGAATTCATTGCTGCAGAGCAGCAAATGGGCCAGATCGATCCAGCCGGCTGGGGGCAGCGACGCATCACCGGCCGCCACCACCTCGCGGGCAATCGCCAATTCCTCGGGCTTCGGAGGACGTGCGAAGAGCCATTGGTAGAGCCATTCGATGCGCGCGGCACTGTCTTCGGGAACCGCGGCCATCGCCCGCTCGGCCAGGTGCCGGGCCTGCTCGTGCACCCACGCGTGGTTCAGCAGCAGCAGGGCCTGCGGAGCGACGGTGCTGGTAGTTCGCTTCTCGGTGGAGGAATCGGGGTTGGCGGCGTCGAACAGCATCGCGTAGCTGTCTCGCTGCCAGCGGGCGGTTTGCACGTAGAGACTGCGACGACGGATGGTGAAGTCATCACCCGCCGGTCCCCCGGGTGTACCATCCAGCCGACCGTTGACGGTCAGGACGGCGTCGCGAATCGCCTCGGCTTCCAGCCGGCGCGGTGTGAACCGGCCCAGCAGGCGGTTCTCGGGATCGCAGTCGAACACCTCGCGCGCCACCTGGCCCGACTGTCGATAGGTGGCCGAGAGCACAATCCTGCGGTGCAGTTTCTTGAGCGACCAACCTTCATCCACCAGCCGCGATGCCAGCCAGTCGAGCAGTTCCGGATGCGATGGCGGTTCCGAGAGCAAGCCAAAGTTGTTGGGCGTGCGCACCAATCCCTCCCCCAAATGCCCCGCCCAGATGCGATTCACAATCACCCGTGCCGTCAGGGGGTTGGCAGGCGACGCGACCCACTGCGCCAACTCACGCCGACCGCTGCCCGGCCCAATCGCCGGCTGCTCCTCCCCGGCCAGAAACCGCGGAAACCGCCGGGGAACGACCGGACCGAGCCGGGCGTAGCTTCCCCGGATATGAATGGGGACATCCTGGATTCCCGGGAACAGGCCGCCGGTGGTGCCTCCCTCGGTCGTGGCCATCGCCAGGGGGACCGGGTCGGCCAACTGCCGTTGCAGGTCGGCCTGCCGGGCGAGTAACTCGGTGCGCTCGGCACTTTCGGGGGCAGGAGTGAGGGTGACGGGGCCGGTCACAGACAATCGAAACCGTCCCAGTGCGTGCTTCTCGGCATGCTGCTGTTCGAGCACCACCACCAATTTCGTCCCCACCGTCACGGGTGTCTCAGCCGCAATCTCAAACAGCACTGCGTGCGGTAGGGCCACATGGGGCGAGACGGCCCAACCTCCCGCGGGGTTGTCGTCCAGGGCACTCGCGGCGGGGAATTTGTCCTGTTCGAAATCAGCCTCGGCCTTGATGAACTTGACCGGGGTGGCTGGCACCTTCTCGGTCGCCGCAGCCACCGTGGCCGAGAGCCGGGTCAGCACGAAATTGCCATCGTCGGCCCGTCCCGCCCCGCCCGCAGGAAGTTCCGGATCGGGCAGCGTCTCGAGCCGCAGGTATTTCACATCAACCCCCTCGGGAACCACCGCCTCCAGGGTGTAGCGGTCTTTCATCAGGGGGCCGCGGACCATCACACTGTGATCTTCGGCCACCGTCCCCACGGCCCCCGCGTCGCTGCTGAAACGCGTGGGAACCAAGGGTTGTCCCCCGCTTCGCAGTTGGCTCAACCGATGGGCACGGTCGAGGTCGGCCAGGCGGGTCTTCACCGCGGCCAACTCCTTTTCACGCCGCGCCCGCTCCGCCAATTCGCTGGGACCGATCAGCGGAACCCGGTTGACGGTGTACTCGCCCCCCTTCTCCCCCAGCTCTTTCAGGATGTGCGAGCTATAGAAGATGCCCGCGAGAGCGTAGTAGTCGGCCTGCGAGCTGGGATCGAACTTGTGATCGTGACAGCGGGCACAATCGAGGGTCAATCCCAGAAAGGCTTTGCCGATGACCCCGATGTTGTCATCGACCATGTCGCTGACGATCTTTTCCTTGTCGGCATCCCCCCGGTCCCAGACGCCATTGGAGAGGAAGGTCGTGGCGACCAGACCGTCGGGATAGATCTCGGCCCCGTCGGGAACCGGCAGCAGGTCGCCGGCGATCTGATGCTGGATGAACTGGTCGAACGGCAGATCGCGGTTGAAGGCCGAGACCACCCAGTCGCGGTAGCGCCACGCCTCGGTGATCTCACAACTGGCGGTGCGCAGGGCGGGGTTGAAGTCGTGGTAGTCGGCATAACGGACCACATCGAGCCAGTGCCGGGCCCAGCGTTCGCCAAACGCGGGCGAATCGAGCAGGCGGTCGACGACTCGTTCCCACGCCTGGGGAGACTCATCGGCCACAAACGCCGCGACCGCCTCGGGAGTGGGCGGCAGCCCGGTGAGGTCGAACGTCACCCGGCGGATCCACGTCGGGCGGTCGGCCTCGGATGCGGGCGCGAGACCGGCGGCCTCGAGGTTCGCCAGTACGAAGCGGTCGATGGCATTCCGGGGCCATGCCGACTGCCGCACCTCGGGCAGGGCCGGATCACGCACGGGCTGAAAGGCCCACCACGTGGCCTGCTTCGCGGTCGGGGCGCGGGGGCCATCCGAATGGGTGTCCCCCACCAGCGGGGAGTTGGCTGGCCAGGGGGCTCCCTTCGCCACCCACTGCCGCAACGCCTCGATTTTTGATGCGGGGAGTTGGCCCGTCGGGGGCATCTTGAGGTCGCCGGTGTAGGCGAGTGCCGTCAGCAGGGGACTCTCGTCGGGCTTCCCCGGCACGAGCGCCACTCCCGAATCGCCCCCTTTCAGCAAGAGTTCGCGTTTCGCGAGGTTGAACCCCCCCTGCTGCTTTTTCCCGCCGTGGCACTCCAGACAATGTTCGGCCAGCACGGGGCGGACCTGCTTTTCGAAAAACTCGAGATCCGCGGTGGCAATCTCCTGGGCTGGACCGCGGGGGGCGGAACAAACCAAGACCACCACACCAACGTACCCCCTCAGGAAGATCGCGAGCCCACGTGCTGGCGGCAGGGCACGTCGGTCGCGGTGGGCCGGCGGAAGGGCAAATGGAAGAGGCATGGCTTCATCCAGCGGATCGACGGGGAGTGGCGAACTGGGGGAAGACGGCGTGGGGATCGTGGGGGGGGGGGGCGTCTGGCGGGATGTGTGTCGAGGCAGCGCGGCCGGTGGGAAGGGGGCCGGTGCCGGACTGGTCGCGGGGGGCGCTCAACTGCCGCCGAACAGGTGCCGCAGCGGTTCCCCATCGGCCAGATGCCAGGGGCGGCCAGTGCGGTCTTGAATGTGCGTACGGGGGTCGATGCCAAATCGCCAGTACAGCGTGGCCGCAAGGTCGGCGGGGGTGACTGGGTCGCGGGCGGGGTAGGCGCCGCTGGCGTCGCTGGCCCCGTGGATGGCTCCTCCCACGACGCCTCCTCCCGCCAGCAGCACGGTGTAGCAGTCGGGCCAGTGGTCGCGCCCGGCACTGGCATTGATCACCGGAGTGCGCCCGAATTCCCCCGTCGCCACCACCAGTGTCGATTCCAGCAGACCCCGTTCGTCGAGGTC
>JBKCTR010000263.1:0-5113 GCA_046318755.1 Planctomycetaceae bacterium | reverse complement strand
CTGGCAGGGAGTCGCGGCCGCCACTCCCCCCCACAGCAGACAGACGACCACAAGTCGACGACAATTCAAACTTCCCGACATGACGCTCCCCTTCCTTGAGGAATGACTGAGACGGAACCACAGTTCCCGGAAATCCATCGGAAGCCCGACCGCCCGATACTGAGTCCGGCCACGACGGTTCGATCGATTCTGCCGAAGATGCCAGACGAGGGGAGGCGCATCTGGAATAGTCCGCAAGCATTCACAACCCCCCCCCCACCCAGACTCGCGACGCCGTAGGAGAAATCTGACACCCAAAACTATACATGAGAATACAATCAGTTTGAAATCAACTTGCGGAATGTACCGCCGCTCCCCAACGGAAAGGCAAATACAAAAAAATCGGTGGTATCTTCCCACTGGACACCGGGGTACGATTGACGGAATTTTGGCTCAAGATTGGACGGCCTCCCGCACCCGATCGCCAGCCCACTGGCCTGCCGCAACCGCCCGTGGAGACCCCTCACCACGCTGCGGCGGGGTCAGGTTCCCGCTCAGAGCCCTCAAAAATCGCGAGTTCTCCCCAAAATTCTGAGTTCTCAAAGATCAAAGGTTTCCGTGGCGTGTTGTTGACTGCAGGTGCTTTTCCATCCACTCCGCTCGACAGTGGAATTCCATGGTGACAGGTTGTCTTGAGTGGTCTTTAGTGCAGATTTCCGGATGCTCCCGTTCGGGAGGCTCCGGAGTCCCTGGTCTCATAAGCCAGCCCTGTCTTCGTGCACAACAACACCCGGTTTCTGAACACACGCCCATGAGGCCGTGGGGCGTGCTCTTTGTCTAGCTGACTCCGAGCGAGCTGAACACGGCTCGCTCTCTGCGTTCACCTTTGCCGCGTCTCCCATTTCGTCCGTCTTCTCCGCCGCTGGAGTTTTGGCTCATGCGTTTTTCTCCTTTCCGGGATTTCATCGCCAACGTCCTTCTCAACTCCGGTCGGACAGGATGGTTGCAAACTGACCGCAAGGTGTTTCGGAAGCAGAAGCGAAAGTCCCCTTTGGGAGGTCTGGCCCCGGCGGAAATTCTCGAACGCCGGGCGATGCTCGCAGGTCCCCAGCTCGTGAGCGTGGTCCCCAACACCGGGGGCTTCCTGGCCGACGGTCAAACCTTGACCGAAGCCCCGCGTGAACTGACGATTACACTCAGCCCCGGGGCAGCGCTCGACGCCACCACCGTGGCCGACAGCATTGCCGTCCGCAAGATCGGCGCGGACGGGGTTTGGGGATCGGCCGATGACGTCGCCGTCCCGCTCGGCTATGTCGGGATTGGTCCCCTGTCGAACCAGATTACGGTCCGCTTCGCCGAATCGTTGCTGGTTGACCAGTATCGCCTCACCATCGCGGGCAGTCTGCTCAACGTCGATGGCGACGCCTTCAACAACGGCGTCGCTCGCAACCTCGACTTCCGGGTCGATTTCGGGGGCCAGGTGGTCTCCGTGGTTACCCAACCGGTCATCCGCTCGGTCTCTCTCTCGGCCTTCGATGTTTCCCGCCTGCGCGGAGGAGACACCATCTCGATCGACGGCGGGTCGGGCCCGGTGACGTTCGAGTTCGTCAACACGGCGGTGGGAGGAACCGCTCGTCCCGGCAACATCGCCGTGGCATTCTCGCCGTCACAATCGGCGACCGACGTAGCTGCCACGTTTTTGACACGGCTCAACCAGTCTTCGCTGGCGGCGCCTGCGACTCCCGCCCTCCGTCGTCTGACCGCCGATGTGCTCCCCTCTTCGATCTCGCTTTCGTCTCCGTCATTCACCCCGCTCGTACGGATCCAGTCGTCGCTGTCTGGCGTGGTGAGCGTGGCCGATGGTGCTCTCAGCCAGGCCACCGACACGGTCGTGGTCTATTTCAACCGCAATCCTCTGCGGGCCGCCGATGCGGAAAACCCTGGCTTCTACCAGATCTCCAATGTGGCCGACGGGCTGCCCAGTCTGCCCCAAAGCGTCTCCTACAGCCCCACGGGGAACAATGCCGTCCTGAAGTTCGCGGCACCTCTCCCCCAGGCCACCTACCGGCTGACCGTGGGAGCCCCGCTGTCTGTCGACGAGACCGTGACCCAGGCGGTGAATTTGGGGACACTCTATGCCAACACCGGCAGCCCCACGCTGGTCGGTTTTCTGGGAGATCGCGGAGGGGTCAGCAACGACAGCCGCGATTATGACCTGTATGCGTTCTCCACCGGCTCCACGGCCACCGGCGGGACGGTGAGCCTGTTGCAGGCCGACGCCAGCTTCACGAGTGGGCTGACCTTCACCATTTTCCGCGAAAACGGCACGGTCGTCGCCTCGGGGACATTTCCGGCCGGAGTGTCCTTCTCCGTTCCCGGCCTGTCCGCCTCGACCCGGTACTACCTGGGGATTTCGGCGGGTGGCGGCACGCTCTACAACCCAATCACCGGTGCTCCCGGAAATCCCGGCGTCGGTCTGGGGGGATACAAGGTTCAGATTGGTCTCACCGCAAATCTGACGGAGAACACGGATACCTCCAGCTTTTCACTCTCGACGCCGCTGGGTCAGTTGGGGACAGCCGGATTCACCATCAATGGCAGCATCAGTCCTCCAGGAACGGTGGCATTGCCTCCCGAACCGGGGGGAAATGATGAACCGGGTCACCGGCAGATCCCCGTGGAAGGGGAGTTCAACGACACCGACGACAACGGCCAGGCCCCCCGCGTCCCCACCACGATCCGCACCTACCGCTACAACTTCCGTCAGATTTACGGTCAGGATCCGCAGGGAAATGATCTCTTCAATCAGATCACCGAGGCCCAGAAACAGCGGGCCCGCGAGGTGTTTGAGATCTACAGCCGTTACATGGGTGTGAAGTTCATCGAGACGGCCGAAGACGGGTTGATTGTGGCGTTTGGCGACCCCCGCGCGGTGCTGCCGACCGCACCGGAGGGAGCCCTGGGGGGAATCGCGGGAGTGAATGGGGACGGGCAGGAGATTGCCCGGATCAACGCTGCGGTCGACTCTTCGACCACCAGTGAGTTTGGCGAAGCCTTCTTCAATATCGCGATCCACGAGATTGCCCACAGTCTGGGCTTTTCGCACAGCTATGACGCGCCCGGCGTGATGAGTGGCGGAGCCGAGTCGCTCAATCCTGGAGTGCCCATCTGGAAAGGGACCGAAGCGGTCTACCCGGGCGATGTGAATATGACTGCGGCCCAACGGATCTACAGCCCTTATGGAACCGACATCAATCTGTATGGGTTCCGCGTGGAACAGTCGGGCACCTTCCGGGCCGAGACGATTGCCCAGCGGCTGCTCGATTCGGATGGAAATCCCAACCCCAGCCTGTTGGACGCCCAGCTGTCGTTGTTCCAAGAGACCTACTCGATTGCCTCGGTGACCTCGGACTTTGGCACGAACCGCACCGTGTCGATTCGTCTTGCCGCCCGGCAGGCGGGGGCGGGGGGGAATTCGATCCAGGTGGCCGTCACCCGCAACGCCCTCGTCGCCGGTGCTCCCCCCACCATCTCGGTGGTGGGAAACACCATCAACGTGGTCCTGAACACCAATGGGGGCACAACGGCGCAGCAACTGGTCAATGCGCTGAATGCCAACCTGGCCGCCTCGGCGCTGATCACCGCCGAGATCTCGGCGGGGGACGCGACCTCCAACCTCGCACTGGCCGCGACGACCTATTCTCCGTTGCGGCTGACGGGGGGGGCGACCAGCCGTACCCTGATCAGCCGCAATGACGACTACTTTGGCCGCGATTCACTGATCTCCCTCCCGCTGACTGCGGGCCAATACTTCCTGGCGGTCAGTGCCAAGGGAAATTCCAGTTTCGATCCCACCGTGGCCGGCACCGGATACGGTGGGCGGACCGACGGCAACTACCGGTTGCAGGTGGGCTTCTCGCCCGAGACGTCAGCCGGACAGTCGCTGCAGACCGTGACCAGCGTCCCCTTCGACGGCGATCTCGATTCCAAGGCGGGGGGAACCTTCGAAAGCTGGTTCCAGGTGGCTCCCACGATTTTTGTTGACAAGCTCAACAGCTCGGACTGGGATCCCCAGGGAACCCTCGAGCGCCCCTTCTCGACCATTGCGGCGGCGCTTTCGGCGGCCACGGCTGGGCAGATTGTCCGGATTGTGGGCAACTCCGGTGCAGATGGTCAGGCGGGATCGCTGGACGACAACCGTTCGTACCTGATCGGGTTCGACACGCTTGGGAACGCCGCCGAGGATGGTGCCGATTTCATCGTCCCCCAAGATGTGACGGTGATGATCGACGCCGGAGCGATCATCAAGTTGCGGGGCGCGATCATTGATGTGGGCAAGACTGTGCCGAACATCGACCGCAGCGGCGGTGTGCTGCAGGTGTTGGGAACGCCGGGCAATCAGGTGCAGTTCACCTCGCTGGCGGATGACAGCGTGGGGGGACGGAGCGATCCCAATGACTTCGTTGGCCCGGACAAGGGGCAATGGGGGGGAATCGTGTTCCGACAGAGTTCCGACTTCGTCGGTCTGCCCGGGCAGCAGGATGGCCGGGACTGGGCCGGTCGGGGGGTCTTCCTCAACTCCGTCAACCAGGCCCGCTTCCAATACGGCGGCGGACAGGTCTTCGATGACTCGGTGCTGCGGGTCTTCACTCCGATCCATATCGAGAACCTCGATGGCGATGCCCGGCGGTTCTCCCGGCCGAATGTGTGGTTCAATACCATCACCAGCAGTGCCGACGCCGCGATCTCGGCCGAGCCGAACAGTTTCGCCAACACCGGGGACCGGTCGGGACCGCTGGTGCGTGGGAACACCGTGACCGGGAACAGTCTCAACGCGTTCTTCATCCGGGTTCGGACCGAGTTCGGCAACCCGATCGACACGCTGCAGTTGGCGGCCCGCATCGACGACACCGACATCACGTATGTGCTGGCAGAAAACCTGATCATCGAGGGGGGTGCCGGTGGGGTGTTGATGCCCGATCCCGCCGATCCTTCGACTTGGGATGCCCGCGTGGCGGCCAGCCTGGTGCTCGATCCGGGAGTGGTGCTCAAGCTCTCGGGAGCGCGGATCGAGGCCCAGATTGGCGGTTCGCAACTGCTGGCGGAGGGAACCAGCGCCCGCCCCGTGGTGTTG
>JBKCTR010000262.1:0-8770 GCA_046318755.1 Planctomycetaceae bacterium | reverse complement strand
TACGACGGCTGGATGCTGTCGGAGAGCCCGCCGACGGCCGACCCGGTGCGGGTGATGAAGTACTACCGCATGCTGTTTGACGAATTGGTGGCCCGCGCCTGAGGGGTGTAGCGGCGCCGTCGGCCCGCGGCGAAGCCGTTCCCGGAAGGGAGCTCTTGGATGGCCCGGAGTTCGTTGCGTCGCGGCTTGGCTGGATAGGGAACATCCATGGTATGCCTGAATCCTGAACGGGTTTGCTGCACGCAGAGAGGGCGGAAATCGGCTTTTGTATCGGTTTCCACAACGGATTCGACGGGTCGAATTCGGCCCGCATTTCATCGTGACGGCACGTTTCAAGCCATCCCCTACAGGGATGAATCGATCCCTTGACCCCAACCCAGGGTAGCCGCTGCGCGGCGAACCCTGGGCTATGAAAGAATGTCCCTTCAGGACATGGCGGGGATCGATGTTGTGTTCAGGAGGATGCCAGAACGTCCGGTTTCATGGATGCGACTCTTGCGGGTCCTCAACACAATCGCCTGAGCCGTCGATGACGGGATCCAGCGGTCAATCGAGCTGCACTGGTGGAGATCCAGTCCGTTTGTTTTGGCCCACTCCTCGACAGGAGAGAGATCGTGAAGGGGATGACACCAGGGGCCAGTCGCATTCGCGACAACCCGAGGCTGAGGGAGGACTGCCCGACAGGAGAGTTGTGGGGTGGGTGGAGGTGGTTGCTGGTGTGGAACTCGCGGCGGAATCACGGGAGCGATCATTTCCGTGATCCGATAGGCAAACTCGCCCAATTACTGAAAACGATGCGACCGATTTTGGCGACCTCCCGGACTTCCCGCACCGGCCCCTTTCGTCTCGGGCGATCTCTCTCTGACACGGTTTCACCACAACCGGGCAGGCCTGGGGCCTGACACAAGTGGCTGCGGGACGGGAATGGCTTTTCAGATCACATCCAACAGGGCGAGGGTGATGCTGATGCCGTTGAACAGGGCGTGGGCCGTGACCACCCCCAGGTAGCTGCGGCGTTGGTGATACAGCAGCCCGAGGCCGAGGGCGAGGGGGAGCAGGGGGATGCCATCGGGCTGGCCCCGCCGCATGTGAACCGCGCAGAACAGGAGCGCCGTGACAGGAATGGTCAGCCAGGGGGGGGAGTGGGCGCTCCAGGTTCCCTGCAGAAACACCCGGTAGAGCAGCTCTTCGAACAGGGGGGCCAGGACGGCTGCCGCCAACACCACCCAAAACCCCGTTTCCAGCGAAGGGTGATCGCGCAGCAGAGCCAGCATGGGATGGACGGCATTTCGCCCGTACCACCCCTCGGCCCGCATGAAAAGGTTAAGTCCGAAGACGAGGGGAAAGACCACCAGGGCGGTGGCGAGGCCCAGTCGCACCTCGGTCCACCAGGGTTGGGGGTCGACCCCCAGGTCGGACCGCAGCCAGTGGCCTGCCAGCCGGGGAAGCCCCAACAACAGTCCCAGCACTCCCAGCCGGGCGATGCAACTGGCCTGCACCCCCTGCAGCAGATTTGCACCCTGGCGCGTCAGCCCGTACTGCAGCAGCAATACGAGGACAATGCCCAGGGGGAGGGCCACGCAGGGAATCCAGGTGGGCCACGAGACGGGGGGGACAGATCGCGGGGGGACGACTGGCTCTTCACGCAGCAGTCGATTGACCAGCTCGTACCAGAGGGTGGCACTGGCGGTGAGCGCCAGAATCAGAAGAATTTGAGAGGAGTGAGAGTTGATCATCGGCGGTGGATCGGGGAGCATACCCCCGTTGGCGCCCAACTGCTGCTGGGCCATCTGGGTCACCTGCTCCAGCTCTCGAGTGTAGCGACGTTTCCCCCGCCCCCCCAATGCACAGCTTTTCCGTCCGCACCCCCCGGCGCAGCGCGTTCGTGGAGATCACCGAACAGGTGCAGTCGTACGTGGCGCGGGCTGGGGTGGCCGCGGGAGTGGCGGTGGTGTTTGTGCCCCACACCACAGCGGGGGTGACGATCAACGAGAATGCCGATCCCGATGTGGTGCACGACCTGGTGCTGACCCTCGACCGGCACTTTCCGAAGGATGCTGCGGGTTACCGGCATGCCGAGGGAAACAGCGATTCGCACATCAAGGCCTCGTTGATGGGGTCGAGCTGCCAGGTGATTGTGGCGGGGGGGAGGCTGGTGTTGGGGACGTGGCAGGGAATTTATCTGTGTGAGTTTGATGGACCGCGGACCCGGCAGGTGCACGTGCAACTGTTGCCCGCGGCGGGGAATTGAGGCCCGGACCGGCAGTGGTTCGCCGGCGGGCGTTGTGGAGCGAAGGCGTTGGCAGACATTCTCGAGAAGATCATGTCGTGGAAGCGGGACGAGGTGGCGGCGGCCAAGTCGGCCCGACCGGTGGCCGAGCTGCGCGCCCGTCTGGCCGACGCCCCCGAGCCGCGCGACTTTGTGGGGGCACTGCGCCGCCCCGGACGAATGCGGGTGATTGCCGAGGTGAAGAAGGCCTCACCCTCGGCCGGGGTCATTCGGGCCGAGTTCGACCCAGTAAAGATCGCCCAGGCGTATGAACGGGCCGGGGCCGACTGCCTGAGCGTGCTGACCGACGAGCACTTCTTCCAGGGGCACCTCGATTACCTGGTGGCGGTGCGGGGGGCGGTGGGGTTGCCGGTGCTGCGGAAGGATTTTCTGCTCGACACTTATCAGGTGTTGGAGGCGCGGGTGGCAGGGGCCGACTGCGTGCTGCTGATTGCCGAGTGCCTCGACGACTGCCGGATGCGCGAGCTGTACTTCGCGGCCCGGGAACTGGGGATGGACGTGCTGATCGAGCTGTACGATCCCGAGAACCTCGACCGGGTGTTGAAGTTGGAGCCCGATCTGGTGGGGGTCAACAACCGGGATCTGCGGACGTTTGTGACCGATCTGGACCATTCGGTGACGCTGTCGCGGCGGGTGCCGGGGGAGTGTGTGTTTGTGAGTGAAAGCGGCATTCGGACCCGGGCCGATGTCGACCGGCTGTTGGGAGCGGGGATCCGGGCGATTCTCGTGGGGGAATCATTGATGCGGTCGCCGGATGTCGGCGACGCGTTGCGGCATTTGGTGGGGGAGGAAGCGACATGAGTGGTGTGGAACAGGTGCTGGTGATTCCGACGGAACTCTTTCATGAGGTCGGGCACTTCCAGGGGGTGTGCAGCGAGGTGGGGCCGTATCTCGACCGGCTGTTCGACCCGGCGCAGATCCGCTATCGCCCGCGGGACGAAATGGAGCAGGATCCGACATTCAAGCAATTGATTCCGTACTGCCTGTTTCGCCATGGAGACCATTTGTTCCAGTATACGCGCGGGAAGCTGCAGGGAGAGGGGCGGCTGCGGGGGAAGAAATCGGTCGGGGTGGGGGGGCATATCTGCAGTGATGATCAAGGGGTGGGGCAGTCGGTTTACCGGGAGGCTCTGCAGCGGGAATTGGGGGAGGAAGTGCGGATTGAAACGCCGTATCGCGAGCGACTGGTGGGGCTGTTGAACGACGATTTGACCGAGGTCGGGAAGGTGCACTTGGGGATTGTGCACCTGTTCGAGGTCGAAGAGCCCAAAGTTTGGGCCCGCGAAGAGTCGATGTTGGATGCAGGGTTTGTCCCGATCGAAGCGCTTTTGCGGGAGCTCGACGGCTTCGAGACCTGGTCGCAGTTGGTACTGAAGCACTTGTTTGCCTAGGTTCCGCTGTCGGTCGGTGTGCGTGTGCCGTGGGAACGGGGGGTGAATGCTCTCCGGGACCGGCAGGTGTGGGCCAAGGATTGGCGGCCAGTCGGTTGTAGTCCGCGAGTTTTCGCCAAAGACACAACGGAAACCAGACCAGGGAGTGTGCGGACTGGAGCATGCCGGGAGGGCGTGACCGGTCGACGAAGGCGGAGCCTTCGGCACGAGGCCATTTACAAAGGAGTGTTGCGATGGCTGGGGAGCTGACTCGAAGGAGCATGTTGGCGGCGGGCCTGGGAGCGGCCGGCGCGCTGGCCACAACCAAGGCCCACGCGGCTGCGGAGAAGGCCGAGGGGCGGCTGGATCTGGAAGGGCTGGCGAAGGCCCTCAAGGCGGCCGGGATCAAGGCCAAGGCGCGAGAAAAGGCCTTCGACTTCGGCTATGTCGAGAAAGATGCCGTCGGGGAGGAGTGGACCCTCTCGATGTCGGCGGTGCTCTCGAACGACGAAGAGACCGTCTGGCTGATGGCGTGGCTCGACGAGCTGCCGCAGTCTTCGGGGGATGTGCCCCGCACCGCGTTGCTGCGGCTGCTGGCCGACAACGACATGATCGGCAACGGCATTTTCTTCGCCTACGTGAAGAGCAACCGCCGGTTCATTCTGCAGCGTGTGCTGAAGAACGCCGACCTGGACGCCACCTCGCTGAAGAACGATCTCGACGAGCTGGGCTTCGCGGTGATGAACACCTACGCCCACTGGTCGGTGAAGAACTGGAAGCAGTTGACCGGTTCGACCGAGACCGCTGCTTCGGCCGCCAAGGAGAGCGAGGCGGACGAGGCGGTGAAGCCCTCGGCGGGGGGAGTGAGCCGGACGGCCACCCGCGACGCGGGGACCACGGGCAAGTCGCGCAAATAATCGTGTTGGTTGCGGTTTGGAGGGGAGTTGGCCGGTCTTGCGGAGGACCGAGCGAGCTGCCAGCCGAATTTTGACCCGCCGAATCGATAGCAGCCGATGCGGGATCAGCCGCACACAATCCACCCAACCCGCCCCCGACGATTGGTCCCGTCGGGAGGGCTGGGAGGAAGAAACCGACCGGTGTGTGAAAAGCACCGGTCCGGTTGTGTCGGTTGAATTCAGCAGACCGGCGGCTGGGCTCCTGGGCACGTCACCGGGGGTGGTCAGCCGAAGAGACAGACGTGAGACAGAAACACCCCGCATCGCCCGGAGACTTGCTCCGGCGGCGATGCGGGGTGTCTGCCATTGCCGCCGCTGGCAGCCGGGAGGGTTGCCACCCGGAACAGGGGGAGGGGGGGAGGCGAGGACTGGAGCCAACACCGATGTCCGACAACGCAGTGGTGAGAGCTGATGCGTTGTCGGGAGGTCGCTTGTGACGGTTTCTGGCCCCCCCTATACTGGCGTTTCGTTTGTCCTTGGCCCAGCGGGAGTTCGGAGCGTCGTGCATGCGGTTCAACCTGATTGATCGGATCACAGATCTGCAACCGGGGAAATCGATTGTCGCCATCAAGAATCTGACGCTCGCGGAGGAGTACTTGGCGGATCATTTCCCGGGTTTTCCCGTGATGCCCGGAGTTTTGATGGTCGAGGCCCTGGCGCAGGCGGGGGGCTGGCTGATCCGGCACACCGAGGATTTCCGCCACAGCACCGTGTTGCTCAAGAGTGCCCGGGCTCTGAAGTTCGTGAACTTCGTGACACCGGGTAAAATGCTGCGGGTGTCGCTGGAGATTCAGGGTTGGCAGGGGGATGAGTGCAGTTTCAAGGCGAGTGGCACGGTTGATGGCCAGACGGCTGTCGCGGGGCGACTGGTTTTGGAACGGTTCAACCTGCGTGACCGCAATCCGGCGGCGGCGGCAGCCGACGAGGTCCAGAACAGGCATTGGCGGGAGCTGTTTCCGCAGTTGTGGACGGCCCCCTCGCCCACGGGGGCCTGAGGGGGGTGGTTCCCGGTCCATGAATGGAACGCGGCTCCCAGGGGGGGGCCGGCCGGGAAGGTTTTCCGGGAACTCTCCTGACACGATTCCAGTTCCAGACCTGCGGCCAATTCCTGATCAGACAGTTTCCACCGGTTTGGATCTCGCGGGACGCGCACCAGACCTGGATTCCAGCAACTCAGACACCGAGATCTTCCAGACATGAAACTTGCAGGCAAGACCGCTCTGGTCACCGGCGGCAGCCGTGGGATTGGCCGTTCCGTGGTCGAAACCCTGGCCGGGGCGGGGGCGGCGGTCACCTTTGTGTACCAGTCGAATTCCCAGGCGGCCGAGCAGCTGGTGGCCGAGTTGAAAGGGAAGGGGCTGGATGTCTCGGCCGCGCAGGCGGATGTGCGCTCGCAGGCCCAGGCGGACAAGGTGGTCGAGCAGTTTCTCGAGCAGCGGCAGAAGATCGACATCCTGGTGAACAACGCGGGGATTATCCGCGACACCCTGCTGATCCAGATGACGGAAGAGCAGTGGAAGGACGTGATCGAGACCAATCTCAACAGCGTCTACAACTTCTGCCATGCCGTCTACCGGCCCATGATGTCGGCCCGCAAGGGGCGGATCATCAACATGTCGAGCGTCGCGGCCCACTTTGGCAACAAGGGGCAGGCGAACTACGCGGCCAGCAAGGGGGGGATTGAAGGGTTCACCCGCTGCCTCGCGACCGAACTGGCCAGCCGGGGGGTGACCGTCAACGCGATCGCCCCTGGATTCATCGAGACCGACATGACGCAGGCGGTGCGGAATGCGGCCGAGGCCGAAATCAAGAAGAAGATTCCTCTCAAGCGTTTGGGCAAGCCGGAAGACATCGCCGAGGCGGTGTTGTTCCTCGCCAGTGACTCCGCCTCGTACATCACGGGGCAGATCCTCACGGTCGATGGTGGTCTGACGCTGGGTGGTTTCTAAGTGGGGTGGTTTTCGAGTGGGGACTGGTTTCTGACGGTGTGTCGGGACGGCTGGAAGCGGAGTGGTTTGGGGCCATTTCGCGGCGTAGTTCCGGTTGTGGCGGCTGCCTGTTGGTGATCAGTTCCGCGTGTGAAGTTGTGTGCTTGAATTTGTGTGAGTGGATGTGGGTCCCCGGTCTTCCTTTCCGTCGCAGCGGAGGGCTGGAGTGTGTCAGATGCGGCGGACGCCGGTGAGCGTGACGGGACAGATCCGCAGGTCGGATCGTCTCCCGCGCTGATCGTCAGAGAGGAGTTCCATGCCAACGTCAGATGACGTCTTCAACAAGGTTCGTGAAACACTGGTCGATGCCCTGGGGGTCGACGACGACGAGGTGACTCCCGAGGCCACCCTGGTGGGTGACCTGGGTGCCGAGTCGATCGACTTCCTCGACATCATTTTCCGGCTGGAGAAGAACTTCAACATCAAGATTCCCCGGGGAGAACTCTTCCCCGAAAACCTCGCCACCGACGAGTCGCTGGTCAAGGACGGCATGGTGACTGCCGAGGGGATTGAAAAGCTGCGGGCCAGCATGCCCCACGCCGATGTCAGCAAGTTCGCCGCGAATCCGAAGGTCGAGAACATCCAGGAACTGTTCACGGTCGGGATGATCGTGAAGTTCCTCGAGAAGAAGCTGTCGGCCTGAGTCTCCGGGGCGGGTTCCAGGGGGACCCGCCCCCGGTTTCTTTCTCACGGCGAAGGGTGACATGCGCTGGATCTGGATTGACCGATTCGTTGAGTTCGAAAGCCGCACGCAGGCGACCTCCATCAAGTGCGTGACGATGGCCGAGGACCATCTCGCCGATCATTTCCCCGGGTTCCCGGTGATGCCCCACTCGCTGATCATCGAGGGGCTGGCCCAGACCGGAGGCATCCTGGTGGGGGAGGCGCTGCAGTTCTCCACCGTCGTGGTGCTGGCGAAGATTCCGAAGGTCAGTTTCCACGGCTACGCGCATCCCGGCGACACGCTCACCTACCGGGTCCGGATGCTCGACCTGCAGGCGGATGGCGGGATCGTCGAGGGAACCGCAGCGGTGGGAGACCAGCTGGTCGCCGAGATCGAGATCGTGTTTGCCAGCCTGCCACGGTCGGTTGTTCCGAATGCCAAACAGGATTTTGTGATTCCTTCGGAGATGCTGCGGATCCTCAACGTCCAGCCCCCCTCCACGGGATCATCGGGCTGACCACGGGGACCCAAACAGCGAACCACCCCGAGTTGTGAACCCGGGGATCTGGCACCCACCAACCTGCGACATCACCAGATTGACGGGGCGAGATTTGACGGGGCCATCCCGATTCGGCCCCTGGAAACAGGGCCGGTCAGGAACCAGGAAACCGAGAGCCTGAACAACACCTGAACAACAACTGTCGGGAAACGAAGAGCGGGGAAACGAAGCATGAGACGACGTGTCGTAGTGACTGGCATCGGGGTGGTGACCCCGGTCGGCCATGATGTGGAGTCGATGTGGCAGGTGCTGAAGAACTCGGGAAGCGGGATCGGGCACATCACGCACTTTGACGCCTCCCGGTTCCCGACCAAGATCGCCGCCGAGGTGAAGAACTTCGACCTCGGCCGGTGGATCAAGAACCCCGAGCGTTTCAGCCGGTGCGGACGCAACGTGGCGTTCGCGATCGCCGCGGCGACCGAGGCGGTGCGTGCCGCCGGTCTGTCGGGTGGGGCGAAAGATCCCTCCCGGTTTGGCGTTTACCTCGGTGCGGGCGAAGGTCAGCAGGACTTCGGTCGCTTCATGCAGATCCTCAGCCAGTCGCGCAAGGGGAGCGAAGTCGACCTGGAGGCGTTCACCCGCCTGGGACTCGCGCATCTCGATCCCGAGTCGGAACTCCACCAGGAGCCGAACGTCCCGGCCGGTGTGCTGGCATCGCTCTTCAATGCCCAGGGGCCGAATCTCAACTGTCTCACGGCGTGCGCCGCCTCGAGCCAGGCGATCGGCGAGGCGACCGAAATCATCCGCCGCGGTGATGCCGACATCATGCTCTCGGGGGGCGCCCACAGCATGATCCACCCGTTTGGCGTGACCGGGTTCAACCTGCTGACCGCCCTTTCCACCCACAACGACAACCCCGCCGGGGCTTCCCGCCCCTTCGACAAGAACCGCGACGGGTTTGTGCTGGGAGAAGGGGGTGGGATGCTGATCCTGGAAGAACTCG
>JBKCTR010000261.1:0-4154 GCA_046318755.1 Planctomycetaceae bacterium | reverse complement strand
TCACCACGCTGATGGCCGCCCGGGGCTGGCCCCGGCGGGCGCAACTGATCGTCAACCTCGGCTATTCGCTGATGGGTCCGCTGGGTGTGCTGCTGTTCCAGTATGGAATCACCCGATTCGAAGGTCAGCACGCCGCGATTGTCTCGGCCGCGATGTCGGCCGCCGCCGGGGTCTTTATCTGCATCGCCCTCAGCGACCTGCTGCCCGAAATCGAAATGCACTCGCACGATCGCTTCGGTCTTTCCGCCACGCTGGTGGTGGGGGTGCTGCTGGCCTGGGCAATTGGGTTTCTCGAACCGGCACACACCCACGATCACGGCCCGGGCCCCGTCAAATCTCCCTCCTCCGATCACGATCACGACCACGATCATGACCACGGGGATGGGCATGATCACGACCACGACCGGTGATTGCGCCCAGGCGGTGACTTACGTGTCCGCCCCAGCGGCCTCCGCGTGCCTGTCGGTTCAATCGGTCGATTCGGCGGGAGCCTCGAGTTCCCCCCGCCGTTCCAGTTGCTTGTAGCGGAACAGAGAGTAGGGGACCGAGATCAGCGCCCCCAGGATCAGAATCGGGAAGCTGAGAAACGGGCGCTGGCCAAACCAGGGGAGCGCTAAGGCCGCGATGATCCCCAACACGCCGGAAAAGAAAAACAGCCACGCCGCCACCCGATGGGTATCGTTCCAGACCCGTTCACTGGCCAGCGTCCAGGGAGTGCGCACCCCCACGTAGAAGTTCCGCTGCACTTTCCCCAGCACATTTCCCAACAGCACAAAAAAGATCGACATCAGAATCATCACCACGGTGTCGACGGGGGGCTGAACCCCCACGGCGGGCAGCAGAAACAGCACGTGCAGCGAGCCGAACAGCAGCATCAGCAGCACGATCAAAAAGTCGTAGACTTTGCGGAAGGAATCGATCGCGAACTGGCGGGGCGAAAGCCACGGCAACGCCTGGAAGACCACCAGCATCAGCAGCATTCCCCCGGGCAACATCCACGCCGCCCAATGCTTGTCTCCCCAGCCGTCGATTTCCCCCTTCCAGTTCCAGTGCGTTGGAATGCGGTCTGGCATCCGCGGATACAAGACCGCCGAAAACACCAGGGCCCCAGCGCAGATCAACAGCGGCAGCCACATGCGGTTCCAACTCATGTCGCACCCGACTCCTCCGACACGCGCCCTGCGGCCGGCTGAATGTCCTTCGCGCCCAGGGGGAAGGCATCCCAAAACCACGTCAACAGATCCTGGATCACCGTGGTATTCAACGAGTAGACAATTCGCTGCCCCTCTCGACGACTGCGGATGAGGTCGGCCTCCTTCAGCACGGCAAAGTGGTGCGAGACCGATGGCTTCGACATCTCGAACCTCTCCGAGAGCTCTCCCGCCGCCAGTTCCCCCCGTGCCAACAGCCGCAAAATCTCCCGTCGCGTCGGATCCGACAACGCCCGAAACACCTCATTCGAAGACATTGCCGCACACCTCTGGGGGTTGTTAGACAGTTGTCTAAATATTAAGGCGGAAGCCGAGTGCGAATCAAGTGCGTGCCGGGGGACCGAACTGGTGGCCTCGCGGATTGGAGCGATTGGGAGCGACGTTGGCACGACTTCGCAGCGCGGCCCAGCGACTCACCGGGGCTGGCCGAGGCCACTCAGTCCGGGCGGATCTCAAACCGTTGGAAGCGGCCTGCGTCATCCAACCAGATCAGCAGCCAGTCGTCATCGATGGCGAACATCGAGTCGTGTTGAGGCCCCAGGCGATAGCTCAGGTCGCGGCCGGTCGAAACCAGAGTCTCCTCTCCCTCCGGCGGTCCCAATTGGGCGACGATCTCTTCGCGCGTCGCGGCGAGACCACCCGGTTTCAGTACGGTCCGCACCACCGCTCCCAGCATCTTCTGGCGGGGGGTCAGATCTCCAGCCACCCAATTGGCTGCGGAGTCGTCACACCAGACCGTGCGGTCGAAAGAGTGCAGGAAGGCCCCGTACGGCAAACCGCGCTTCAGCAGAATCGAACTGAAACCCGAGACCAATCCCGCGACCAGCAGCAGTGCCAGCGTCAGCCCCCAGCGCCGGCACCGCTCGCGGACCACTGTGGATTTCGAGAGCCACCACCACAATCCCGCCAACGCCGTGCCCAGCATCAATCCCAACCCCGCCACCACCTGGACCAGCCACACCGTGAAGGCATGCCGGCTGATCATTCCCGCATTGAAATGCAGTGCCAGCGGTTGGAGCAATACGAGCAGCACCACGGCGGCGAACACCAACTGGTAGCGGTTTGCTGCAAAAAACTTTCCCATGTCTTCCTCTTCCTGTCTTCCAGCCCCTCGGTGAACCGCGACTCTGTCGGGCCCGGCTCAACAGCTGTGACGTGGTCTCCCGTCACCGACCGGGCCCATGAGGCGTGTCGCCGGTCACTCGGGCAAACGGGCGGTCTGCCGCAGTTTGCCCCAGATTACGTCGGCGATGACCTCCATCCCCTTGTCGCCCGGATGAGCCGCCACTCCGGCATGTTCAATCTCTCGCTCAGACTTCGCCGCGAGAGTCGGGTCGGCCCCCAGTTGCTCGAGATCGACAAAGACCGCCTGGGCCCGCTGGGCCGATTGTTTGATCAGAGTGTCTTTTTCGGCATCGGGCCAGAACGAGTCCCGCACCAGGATGGTGGGCTGGCCGCGGGCCGAGAGCCTCGCCAGCAGCTGGTCGAACGCCCGCGAAAAGTTGTCGCGTTCGGCATCGGTCTTGGGTGAGGGGGCATTCTCGCCCAGGGCCACAATCACGAGGTCCGGCGTGAATTCCAATTCGTCTTTCAAGCCCTCGGCGAGATCGAAGTCGAGCAGCCGTCGTTCGAAATCGGCGAGATTGCGGATCTTCACCTCGGGGTTCCCCCCCGCCGCCTGACTGATCCGCGCCAGCAGCCGATGGACAAAGTCCTTCTCCCGCGTGCTGGCCGCCATTCCCCAGTTTCCCGTCCAGCCGATGTCGGGTTTGGGGCCATGCAGCGTGATGCTGTTCCCCAGGAAGAGAATCTTCCCCACCCGCAGGCGCCCCAGCTTCAAGTCGGAGGGAGCTCGCGCCGAGACCCGGTCGACCCCCAGCGCCAAACCGGCCCAGACCAATCCCCAAGCCACCAGCAGCCAAGGTCGCGGACGGACTTCACGCATCGGGTTGCTCCAGGAACGGCCGGCCTGTCTGAGACAACGGTCACAGCACACAATGACTGACCGAATCGTACCCCAGAGAGGGGTCCGCCGTCACTCCGTGACCGCCGACTGTACCAAGTTTCTGGGATGCACCAATGACCTCGATGGTTCCATTCCCGGGGCCGCGGCGGCCAGAACCCGGGCTCAGGGTTTGGGCCAGAGCCCGGCCGGAGACGAGATTTTGCCGCGCGGCAGGCTTCGTGCCGCGGCCGAAGAGCGGGGAGCGACGTGTCTCATTGCCCCCGGCGAGCATCGGCGCTGGAAGCGGCGTTGCCGTGCGGCTCCGGCAACACGGTGGGGTTTCCCGAGGCAATCACCCCTGCCATCGATCTGTCCTTCGGTTCTCCTCCGCCAACCGTTTCCCCGCCAGAGTGCCGCCGGTCACTCCTGCAGCTCGAAGGCCACGTCGTAGTAGAGCGGCCCCAGGTTGTCACCCACCTCGAAGGTCTCGGTCGCGCGGCGCCAGCGGGCGTGTGGCAAACCGGGAATCTGCTGCCAGTCGGTCGACTGGGGCACCAGATCCGGTTGTTCGGGAGGCTGCAATGGTTCGATGAATGCATCGGCCCGCAAGACCCTCATCCGGGCCTTGTCCCGCAGGCGGCGATAGAGACGCTCGGCTGGCATGTCCCAGGCCTGTGTCTGCTGACGCGCGGCCTGATCATCCACAGGAATCATCGCCACGATGTCGTTCATCAATTCCAGTCCGAACGGGACACCCAATGGATGCGAGGGGGTCACCTCGCCCGAGTCGCGGCGCACGGTGGCGTTGTGACTGCCGTGGTGTCGGACCTTGTCAAGGATCGTACGCCGCAGCAGGTCATCGGCCGGCCGTGCGGCGTTCGCCGTGCTCTTCACAAGTTTGCAGCGAAGAACTTCACTGTGCGTTCCTTCGACGTCTTCTGTGCTTCGGTGTTGGCGAGATCGGTTCCTGCAAAACCATGGGTGGCTTGGTCGTAGAG
>JBKCTR010000260.1:0-4042 GCA_046318755.1 Planctomycetaceae bacterium | reverse complement strand
CCCTCGACTGACGGGTCCCGGGGGGAGTCTTGTCCCCCGGGCTTCCCTTCGCAACCCCCTGATCCAGCCCCCGGGCTCGGCTGGATCATGAGCACACATGTCACAACCACTCGCCACGTCCCTCACCTCGAGGACTTATCTGGGGTTGATCCTGGCCCAATTTACGGCCACGTTCAACGACCAGGCGATTCACATCGTCGCGGTCTTCTTCGCCGTCGACCTGCTGGTCCGTTTCGCCCAGGTGCCGGTGTTTGACGAGAAGGGGGTGGTGGCCATGGTGACCGCCTGCTTCATCACGCCGTTTCTGCTGTTTTCGTCGCTGGCGGGACTGCTGGGTGACCGGTACAGCAAGCGGTCGATGATTGTCTTCTGGAAGCTGGCCGAGGTGGGCATGATGGCCCTGGCTCTGGTCGGTCTGGCGTTGCCGCACCTGGTGGGGGTCGATTCGCCCCACCTGCGCACCGTGGCAATCGCCGGGGCCTCCCTGGTGGTGGGGGTGGTCTTTTTGATGGGCATGCACAGCACGTTCTTTGTGCCGGCCAAACTGGGGGCGATGCCCGAAATCATGCATCCGTCGGTCCTCTCGCGGGCCAACGGGCGCCTGGAGGGGTCGAGCTTCATGGCGCAGATCCTCGGCACCTCCGTCGGGGGGATGCTGTATGCGCTGCTGACGGGGGAAGTCATCCCCGGAGCGAACCCCCGGCTCGTGCTGGGTCAGGAGTGGCTGATTGGCGTGGTGCTGTTGGTTCTGGCGCTGATCGGGACTGGAACGGCGCTGTTGATGAGCCATCTGCCCGCCGCCGACCCGAACCTGGTGGTCGGGTGGAACTGGTTCCGCCCGTTGTGGAAGAACATCAAGACGGTCCTCAACTCGAAGCCGCTGACGCTCTCTTCGACGGGGATTGCGTTTTGCGTCTTCATGACACTGTTTCTGCGGCAGACGCTGCTGCTGCAGGGAGAAATGGTGAAGGAGCTGAACACCGCCAAGGCGGAACTGGCCGCCGCCCAAGCTGCGACCGGAGCTGCCGCCGGGAGCCCGGGGGGGGTGGCCACAGACGAAGAGGCTGTCGACGAGGAAGAAGAGGTGGTACCGCTGCGGGGTTGGGCGTCGCCGCGCCTGCAGCAGGCCCTGCAGGAACCTGAGCTGCGGGTGGCCCTGCTGTTTGTATTGGTGGGGCTGGGGGTGGGAGTGGGCAGCCTGGTGGCTGGATTTCTTTCGGGGCACCGGGTCGAGCTGGGGATGGTGCCGATCGGGGGAGTGCTGATTGTGCTCAGCACGCTGTTCCCGAGCATCACCCTCGAGTACCGCCGTCTGTTTGGTCTGTGCCTGTTCGGCATTGGATTTGGAGCCGGCTTCTACCTCGTTCCCATGTACACCCTGCTGCAACAGCGGGCCCCCAAGGAGTCGAAGGGGAATGTGATTGCCGCCAGCAATTTCATCAATGTCTCGGGCGGGGTGATCTCGGTGCTGGTGTTTTTCGCCGTGGCGGGGCTGCTCGACCGACTCTACGGGGTGCGCGTCGGCGAGTCCGAGGCGGTGGGGAATGTTGAGTTGCTGACCCGTCGGATCGAGGGGTTGGAGTCGCAGTTTTCGGTTCCTCGCCGGCTGTATCTGACCGCCACGATCTTCACGCTGGCCGCCCTGATCTTGCTGCAGCGGCGCTTGCCCGACTTTGCGTTGCGGGCGTTGATCTGGCTGAAGAACGGGTGCCACAATCGGTTGCGTGTGCTGGGGCTCGAAAACCTCCCGCTGAATGGCCCGGTGCTGCTGGTGACCAACTGCAACCAGTTGCCCGAGGTGCTCGACCTGACCGCCGCACTCGATCGACATGCCCGCGTGCTGTTGGTGGGGACCCGCGATGAGACCGCGCCGGTCTCGTGGATCGAGAAAGTGGCTCTTCGCACCAACACCCGGCGGGTCTCGCCGCAGGGGGGCGATGTCGACCTCTCCGGGGTGCTCGACGAGGGGCGGGAGGTGCTGCGGTCGGGGGGGATGGTGGCGGTGAATATCGAGCCGGATGGCGAAGTGTCCCGGCACCTGGTCGCCGAGCTGGGGCTGGTTCCCGGAACGGTCTGGCTGCCGGTCTGTTCGATCCGGCCAGACGATGCCGCTGGACCGGCACCGCGGATTTTCATCGGAGAGCCATTGCGGGGCCCGTCGAGTCTGACCGAGGCCCGCAGTGCCCTGGCCGCGCTGGCGGCCACTGGCCCCGGGGAGTCGACGGCGATTCTGGGAACGCATTGAGGCACAATCGGCCCGACCCCGTGTGTGTCGGGCCCCTGTCTGTTGTGGGAGTTGTCTGTTGGAAGCGAAGTCGAATGGTTCCGGGAGTGGCGGCATCCCCCGGATTGGCATTGTGACCGTTTCGGACCGCGCCTCGCGGGGCGAATACGAAGACCGTGGCGGCCCGGCGATCGTCGCCTGGCTGACGGAGGTGCTGGCTTGCGACTGGCAGCCGGTGGCGCGGGTGATTGCCGATGAGCAGCCGCTGATCGAAGCGACCCTGCGCGAGTTGTGCGACCACGAAGGGTGTTGCCTGGTGGTGACCACCGGCGGCACCGGCCCGGCCCGCCGGGATGTGACCGTCGAGGCGACCGCCGCGGTCTGCGAGAAGGAACTGCCGGGGTTTGGCGAACTGATGCGGCAGGTGTCGCTGACGAAGGTTCCCACGGCGATTCTCTCGCGGCAGATGGCGGGGACCCGCGGGACCAGCCTGATCATCAACCTGCCGGGGCAACCCAAGGCGATTGGCGAGTGCCTCGACGCGGTCTTCCCGGCGGTCCCGTACTGCATCGACCTGTTGGACGGGCCGTTTCTGACCACGCGGGAAGAGCGGCTCAAGGCGTTTCGCCCGGGGCAGAAGCCCGCTTCTCTGGGGAAGTGACCCCGCCCCCGGCACCCAACGCACACTTTGCACCGGGGTGTGAGTCTCCGGTGATCCCCACAGCCCGACGACCCGTGCGGGCGAGTACCAGTCATGACCGATTTGAACACGCTGACGTTTGACGATTTGGTGGACGAGTTCCGCGAACTGGATGACCGGGACGCCGAGCTGGAACGGCTGTTGGAGCTGGGGGAAACACTCCCCACGTTTCCCGACGAGCACCGGACCGAGCAGAACCGGGTGCACGGCTGCCTGAGCCAGGCTTGGGTGCTGCCGGGGTTGTCGGCCGACCAGCCACCCCGGCTGACGGTGCAGGCCGACAGCGACTCGCTGATTGTGGCGGGAGTGATTGCGGTGCTGAAGGTGCTGTTCCAGGGGCGAACCGTTGCCGAAGCCGCGACTCTCGACGTGCGGCAGGAACTGGCCCGGCTGGGCCTGGAGCGCCACCTCAGCCCCCAACGCCGCAACGGCCTCTACGGCATCGTCCGCCGCATCCAGGACTTCGCCCGGGCCGCGGCGGGCTGAGAAAAGGGGTCAGGTCCATATTTCCTGAATGGCAGCCACAACAAAGGAAATCCGACAGACCTGTCCACACTTTGTGTCATCGGGAACGTAGGGGCCGGTCACTGGTTCTGGCTGGCGTGACAATCTTGTGCTTCGCTATTGGGATTCGATCGATCGATGATGACCAAACGCGAAGTGCATGAGATGGTTTGCGAAGCGTTGGGTCGGGAATTGGATCCGGCACTGGAACGTTTCGGATTCCAGCGTCATCGACGCTCAGTCGAATACGTCCGGCCAGTCCCCGATGGAGAGCAGCGTCTCTGTTTCTTTTCTGAAAACAGACCAAGTGATGAACCTCTCGCATGGGCTCGGCTGCATCCTCAGATCAGACTGAGCTTTGCTGAAGTCAATCGAATCGCCTGTGAACTGGTGGGTGGGCAAACAGGTTGGATTGCGGGGGGCGACTGGACCTTTACGGCACCCGTCGATCTCGTGATCCCGAGGGAATTCTTCACACGTTGGTTCATAGGTGACGACCGATCGATCGATTCATGTCTGCAATCGATTTGGGTCAGCCTCGAGACCTGGATCATGCCTTTCTTGGACGAATATTCATCGATCGAGTCATTCACCGTTGCCTATGAGAATGCGGA
>JBKCTR010000259.1:0-2558 GCA_046318755.1 Planctomycetaceae bacterium | reverse complement strand
GGCGAGGCATCACGCACACTCCGGAGGCGGGGGGGAGAAACGCATCAACGCCCGCGAGTCTATCGGCCCGGCCCCGTGCGTGGCAATTCGACCGACCTCGCGCCCCGGTCACCGCTCACCCCCGGTTGTTCCAGGTCATCGACAACTGCAGCACGGTCGCGATCGAGACCCACACCAGATACGGCACCTGCGCCACCGCCACCCAGCAGAAGTGCGGCCAGACCGCCACCATCAACCACACCAGGCTCCCCCAGACCACCAGAATGTCGAGGGCCGCGAGGTCGAGATTTCGCAGCCCGAACTGGATGGGGGTGAAGATCACATTGGCGACGAGGTTGATGGCGAAGGGAATCGCCACTGCCGCGGGAATGCGCCCCCGGAACGCCTGGGTGAACACGTACCCGAAGGTCCCCAGAATCACGGGATACAGAATCTGCCAGATGGTGCCGATGGTCTGCGGGGCCGGGGTCCAGGCGGGCTTCTGAAGAGAGCTGTACCATTCCATCCACGACATGACGGCAATCCTTCCTGGAAATCTGGCGGTTGGGTTTTGAGGCGGCGGTGTGCCCGCCGCGTCGGCCAATTCTCCCGGGGCACCCCGGCCACCTTGACCCCCTGCAACCACGGGTGACGACCAACCATCGGCGATTCCTCATCTGGGGTCAACAGCTCCATCGGAAAGCCAACCACGCCCCGCCCGACTGTCCGCGTGTGGCGGGGTGATGGTGATCGTGCCGGCGGCAAAACTTGCCAAGCCCCAGCGACCGTCGCGGCGGTAGGCGTTCCCCGGCCACCAGCGGTGCCTCTTGGTGCGCGGTTGGTTTCGCCCGCCGCCAATCCTAGAATCGCCTGTACCTCTCAGGATCTCACCACGCATGTCGTCTGTCCCCACTGGCACATCCCACCGTCTCGATGTCGAGGCGGTTCGTCGCGATTTTCCCATTCTGTCGCACATCACCGACTCGGGCCGGCCTCTGGTGTATCTCGACAGCGGGGCCACGGCTCAGAAGCCGCGGTGCGTGATCGACAAACTGGCCGAGGTCTTCCGCGAGTACAACTCGAATGTGCATCGGGGGGTCCACGCACTGGGTGACCGGGTAACCGGGGCGATGGAGGGGTCGCGCGAGCGGATCCGCCGGCTGATCAACGCCCCCGAGGTTGAAGAGGTCATCTTCACGGGCGGTTGCACCCTGGCGATCAACACGGTGGCCCACGGTTGGGGACGGAAGTTCCTCTCGGCCGGGGATGAAATCGTGCTGACCGAGATGGAACATCATGCCAACCTCGTCCCCTGGCAGATGGTGGCCCGCGAGAAGGGGGCGGTGATCAGATTCATTCCCCAGACTGCGGACGGACGGCTCGATCTCGACCAACTCGACAGCGTGCTCTCACCCCGCACGCGGCTGGTGGCGGTGACCGGCATGTCGAACGTGTTGGGAACCATCAACCCCGTCGGCGCGATTGCCGCCCGCGCGAAGCAGTTCGGCGCCGTGGTGCTGGTGGACGGGGCCCAAAGTGTGCCGCACGAACGGGTCGACGTGCAGGGGCTGGGGATCGACTTTCTGGCATTCTCGGGACACAAGCTGTACGGCCCCACGGGGATTGGCGTGTTGTGGGGCCGCCGGGCTCTTTTGGAGGCGATGGATCCCTTCCTGGGGGGCGGGAACATGATCAGCCGGGTGTGGGCAGACCGGTTCGAGTGTGGCGCGATCCCCGCCAAGTTCGAAGCGGGGACCCCGCCGATTGCCGAGGCGATCGCGTTGGGGACAGCCATGGAATACATCGAGTCTCTGGGGTGGGACGCGATTGGGTCCTGGGAGCATCAGTTGACTTCGCATGCGCACGCCCGGCTGGGGCAGATCGAGGGCTTGCGGATCATGGGGCCGGGCATTGAGCATCGTGGCTCGATTGTCAGCTTCACGGTCGATGGTCTGCAGGCGACCGACCTCGCGGCGGTACTCGACACGCGGGGAATCGCCGTCCGGGCGGGGCACCACTGCACGATGCCCCTGCACGATCGCCTGGGCATCACCGCCTCCACCCGCGCCAGCCTGGCGTTCTACAACACACCGGGTGAGATCGACCTGCTGTGCGAGGGGATTGAGCACGCGCGGAAGCTGCTGACGCGGAAACGCCGGGGCTGACTCGAAGATTCGAATTCAGAAAGTTTTTTCGACAGGCAATCGCGATCGATCTTGTCCTGGATTTCAACCAGTCGCCCACGTCGAGTGGCTGTGGTGGATGGACTGCCTGTGAACAAATCCCGTGATCGACTGTGGTCTCCGGGAAAAACTGCGACGACTTCTCTGATTCGGAGTCATAGACAGGGAGGTCCCTAACCATTTGGTATGAATTCTAGAGAGGCGCCCAATAGATTGAAGATGATAGAACCTTGGAAAGGTGCTTGGTGATGCAATGCAGGTCGTCGCACCCAGAACCAGCTGCATGAACCCTGGTAGCTTACTTGAATGACAGGTTTGGAGATTGATTCTGTCGTCGCGAGCGGTTCGGCGCAGACCCTCTCTGTTCACTGCAACTGTTGAGAAACTCAGCAAGTC
>JBKCTR010000258.1:0-4297 GCA_046318755.1 Planctomycetaceae bacterium | reverse complement strand
CTGTGGGGACTGAGCGTGGCGTTCGCCCTAACGGCGATCCTCGGTTGGCTCTACGAGCCGTTGCGGTTCTGGCAGTTTGCGAAAGTTTCGGCAGCCGTCTGGGCGGTGCTGCTCCCCTTGGCGGCGGGGGTGGGTTATGTGGTGATGCGGGGAGACTCGCGCTCGCACGACCGCTGGCGCAGTTGGCTGCTTCCCTCGCTGCTCTTGACGGCCCTCGGTTCTCTGGGAAGCGTGGCGGGACTGAATGCGCTAGCCGACCGGACCCCACCCGAGACCCGCCAATTGCCCATTCAGAATGTCCGCGAGGTGCGGGGACGGCGGTCTTCCAAGAGCTATTACGGCTATGTGGCCGATTGGGACAATCCCGCCGAAACCCGCGAATTCCGCCTGTCGCGGGGAGAATTCGAACAGGCCCGCCGCGGGCGCTCCCAACTCGAGCTGACCACCAGCGAGGGGGCCCTCGGTCTGCGCTGGGTCCATCAACGGCGTTTCATTCCCTGATCGCACACGACTGCCGCCGATGGTGGTGCGGCGCTTCCCGAGGTGCCGTCGCGGGCGATCCCCGGCTGTCGTGCCGCACTGCGGCCCTCGCTTGCCCCGCGGCCGTCCCGGTCCGTAAGGTGCCCCTGTCGCGCTCTGGGAGGTGCCAAGCCCTTCCCCGGAGACCGCGAGTTTCTCCCGTGTCGACTTTCCGCTTCGTCTTCTCAAGAGGACCGTCATGCCCCGTCGCGCGCTGCTCCGCTGGTGGATGTCCCTGTCTCTTTTGGTCGCGGGTCTTGCCGGGGGGACACCGGCCCTGCACGCCCAAAGCGGGCCGATCATTCCTCCCGACGCCAAGCTCGAAAAGCTCTTCGAGGCGCGGGTGCTGACCGAAGGAGTGGCGGTGGCCCCCGATGGCCAGGTCTATTTCAGCGAGATCACCTTCTCGCACGTCGCCCGCGACGAAAACGGCTTCATCGAGGCGGGGCACATCTGGAAGTTCGATCCCACCACCGGCAAAACCAGCATCTACCGCAGCCCCAGCGGCATGTCGAATGGCATCAAGTTCGACGCGCAGGGACGGATGATCGTGGCCGAGGGGGCCGACTACGGCGGACGGCGCGTCACCCGCACCGACCTCGCCACCGGCAAGACGCACATCCTCGCCGGTCTGTATGAAGGCCGGCCCCTCAACTCTCCCAACGACATCGCCATCGACGAAAAGGGGCGGATCTACTTCAGTGATCCCCGCTACCTCGGGCATGAGCCGATCGATCAGGCGATTGAGGCGGTCTATCGTCTCGATCCGAACGGCAAGCTGCACCGCGTGGTGACCGACGCCGGCAAGCCGAACGGCGTGGCGATCTCTCCCGACCAGAAGACGCTGTATGTGGTGAGCAACGCGAATGGCACCACCGCCATCGAACGGCTCGAAAAGGGGACCGCCGCCCAGGCCGACAAAGTGGTCACCCCGCTGCGCAAGGGATTGATGGCCCTGCAGGCGTACGACCTCTCTCCCGAAGGGACGGCGAAGTTCCGCAAGGTCCTGGTCGACTATTCGCCGCCGGATGGCCCCGACGGACTGACGGTCGACCGCGACGGCAACCTGTGGGTGGCGGTGCGGGCCGAGAACCGCCCCGGCATCTGCGTCTATTCTCCCGAAGGCAAAGAACTCGCCTACCTCCCCACCGAGGTCCCCACCAACGTCGGCTTTGGCCGGGGCAAAGACGCGAACCTGCTCTACATCACGGCGGGCAAAAGCCTGTACCGGGTGCGCGTGAACCGGGAGGGGTATCACCTGCCGGCGGCGAAGTAGACGCGCGGGACCCGGTCGAAGGTTCTCTCTCTCGGCTGAGTCAACCCAAACAGCACAACGACCTTGCCACGCGGGAAGCCCCCTGCGGGCGAGGTCGTTTCTGTTTGTGGGGGGGACGAGTGATTCGCAGGAATGGAATTCGTTCCCTCGCTCACCATGTCGCTCGCTTACGGCAAGTCACTCCGCCGCAGGGTTTGACGAGCCGCCTCCTCGACAAACAGGCGGTTCTCATCGGTCAGCCCTTCGAGGGCCGAGTTGACGAGCATGGTGACCGAGCCTGGCTCGTGGCGTGCCAAAAACTGCGCGAGCGCCGTCGCATACAACTGACTCCGCGAGACCCGCCATTCCGCAGCGAGCCGCTCGGCCTGAGCGAACAGGTCATCGGGAATGGTGACTGTCATCTTCATGCGCTAATTCTCACACAGTTGTCAGGTCCGTAACTCCGCAATGGGGCCGGGTCGAATGGACCGTACCCCGGACCACAGGCGGACGCCCCACCCGCCACCCATCACCCGACACCCTCCACCAATCGCGCCATCTCCCCCGCCGCCGGATCGGCCAACCCCGTCAAACCAGCCACCACCCCGGCCCGATTGACCTCGGGCTGGTTCTGGCTGAGCTTCCACTTTCCTTCGAGCCGGTCGACCACGATCTCGACCCCCACCACCGTCGCCAGCAGCGCCTCGAGGTAGTCGGGGGGAGCGTCGGCGAGGGTCCAGGGCTGAGGCTGAGTCGCCTCCATCTGGCCCGTCAGCCGTTCCATCTGCCCGCGGATCCAGGCGGGATCGTCGTGGAACACGAGCTGTCCGTGGGCGTGCACGGCCACATAGTTCCACGTCGGCACCACCCGGCCGTGCTCTTGCTTCGTGGGGTACCACCCCGGCGAGATGTACTGCCCGGGCCCTGCAAAGATCACCAGCACTTCGGCCTGCGCGGGGGGAATCTTCCACAGCGGATTCGCCCGGGCCACATGCCCCAGCAGACGCAGGGGTTCCGTTGCAGATACCTCCAGCCACCATGGCACGGGCTGTGCGTCGAACCCGGCCGCCCCGTGGGTCACGAGTGTCCCCAACGGATGCGCGCGAATCCACGCGTGCAGCACCTCGGGACGGTCTTCGCGAAAGGCGGGGGGGGTGTACATGACGGAGATCTTATGCCAGTCGCGAGGGGCCGGCCATTGTCGAAAACCGCCCCGGCACCGGACGGCTGCGCGGGAGTCAATGCCACAGCCGCCAGGATCATGGAACGACTTGCAGTGCGAGTCGAACGCCGTTCCAACACAAGCTGGACCCATCAGCCACGGACGGACGCCAGGGCGAGTGAATCCATCCGAATGGAAAACCAGCCCGGAGTCACGGATCATGCGCGGATCCGGAGCAAGTCTGAAGGACTTGTCTACCATAGCCCGGAGTTGGCACGGCACGTGCCTACCCCGGGTTGCCTGCCGTTCAGCAACCCCCAGGCAATCGTTTCCTCCTCCGCACCTGAAGTCCCATCAGGACCAAGCCACCCATCGCCGACAGCACCACGGTGGATGGCTCTGGTATCCAGCCCGTGCCGCCGATCGAGAAATAAGTGTCGCGCTGTAAAATTGCTTGGTTCAGATCAGCGACGGCATCGGCGTTCAGGGGGATCCAGTATTCCGGGAGATTCACCTGTGGAATACCTTGTTTTCCGTAGAGTTTTCCAGAGCCCAGATCATGAAAAATCGCCTCGTTCGGATTGTCTATTTTGGTGGCAAGAGTGGTTGGGGCGGTTGAAACATCGTAGAGATAGTATCCCATCGGACAGAAGTTCGCTCCCGGATGCTGAATATTTAGGACGAGTCCCGTGACCGTTGGTGTCGATAGGGCCGAGATATCGAATGTGAAATAGTTGTTTTGCGCGGGAAAACGATCGAACTCAAAGCTGTCGTTTCCGTTGCTGTTGGTCCGCGCATCATGAGACCACCAGCCTTGGTTGTTGCTGCCCGGATCGATCGGGTTGGTCGCGGTGCTCAGAGTTGTTTCAGCGAAGTCTGTGGTCACAATCAGGTAATTGGGGGTTCCACCCGTGCCACGAAACAGGTAAGCGGCGGTTGCGTCTGTGCTCAGGATGCCGAGCCAAACGGTGACCCCCAGACAGACAGCCCAACGAAGATGAACCATGTCAGATCCTATGTGGAAGATTTGTGAACCATTGACTGATGGTTGCGATCAGGATTCGTTGCACTGGCGAAACGAGCCGACCATCGCGGAGGGATCCAACGCCTGAACGCACCGCTGCCGCGAGGCTAACGCTGCCTGTGGGTGATGTCGAGTTCCAACAACAGCTGTTCGATAAAATCAGTAAATCCCCGACAGGGACCGTAGCGGAACGCTTGGCATTGGGGAGGAATCGACATCATGGCCGTGGTTGTCACGCTCGCGCAAGTTGGCGAGACTTCTCTCCCGATCGCAGTCCCGGGGAAGTTCGCGCCGGAGCGCCATGGAAACTCACTGGCACTTCGGAGGCAACCGGTTC
>JBKCTR010000257.1:0-15637 GCA_046318755.1 Planctomycetaceae bacterium | reverse complement strand
GGCACGGCGCGGCCACCCAACGGATCCTGTTCACAAGCCGAGTCGAAGCCAAATCCCCATATGCATTCCCTTCAGGAATGAAGCGTTCTTCGGCATCGTACCCGGGGTAGCCGGCGCTTCGCTGGGCAACCCCGGGCTAGGGTATGCATTCCCTTCAGGAATGGTTCGGCCGGGAGGTTCAATTGCGCGGGAGGGTCGTGGAACGTGGGGTCGTTTCGGGAATTCGCGATCGAGCCCACATTGGAAGCGATCTGTGTGCCGAATCCGCACCCCTCCGGAGGTGTCGCCTTGTCCCTCATCGCGACTCATCGACCACAATCCCTGTTTGGTGAAGTGACAAAGCACTGGCACTTGGAGGGCCTGCGTTTTCGACCGGCACCACTGACCATGCCAGCGCACTCCAGAGAGAATGAGAGTGGAGCATCTGAATTCCATCATCCCAACTGTCAGACGTGGGAGTTCAATCCGCGGAAGGGGGGTGGCTTCGCTTGGGAATAAAGTGTTCCGGAGCGGCGACCGAAATCGGATTCCACATCAGCCTGCACACCCTGCGCAGTCGTTACAGATGGAATTCCCGGAATTCCATTGGATTCGAACAGGCCCTTTTCCAGCAGGTTCCCGCCGCGCTTTGGCTGGCAGAGTCCAAAGTGAATGTGTGGTCTGGCAGCACCGCCGGACCACGGCGACGGGACGTCGATCATGTCCCGACGATGGCGGAGAGGAACCTGCGCATGCAACCTGACTTGAAAACTGGACTGTCTGTTGGTTTGGCTCTGGTGGGGCTGGTCGGAATGATGTTCTTTCGACGGGATCCCCCCCTTCGCGAGGAACCGTTGGCTGAGATTGAAAACATCGCCGAGATGGACCAGGAGATCGCCTCGACCACGCGCTCTCCCTACCCCAACCTGATTGACGATGTCTCGGATCAGACCCCGGCCAAAACCACCGGCGGCCCCACTCCGCATCGCGTGCAAAAGGGACCGTTCGATGCCGAGGCGGCCCTCGACCAGGCGGCCGAGCAGGTCACGAATGCCGAACGAGTCGCCCCCACTTTGACCCCTCGGAATGACCCGAACCGGCAGCCGGGAGAGGCGGAGGCCGACCCCCTGCGACCGAGCCAGGCACGGGCCAACCCCGCCGAGACCTCCCCCAGCCACAATCGGGACTGGCAGCCGATTCCCCGCAAGAGCTCTCCCGGAGCAACCGCAGCGACAGTCATTCCCGGGTCGAATACCGCGGGCCCCGGCAGCAAGGCCCGCACCCACACCATTCAATCGGGGGAGACGCTGTCGAGCATTGCCGAACAACACTATGGGGCATCGAAATACTACCGGCAAATCTACGAGGCCAATCGCGACCGGCTGCGGAGCATCAACGACGTGCCCGAAGGAGTGACCCTGGTGTTGCCCGAAATCGCCGGGGGTGCCCCGCGGGCGAATCCCCCGTCCCACGACCTCCCCGAGGGCTTCGAGCCCCCGCGAACCCGGACGACGTTGAGCGATGACGACTCGGGCGAAGATCCACTGCGTCCGACCAAGGCCCGCAAATCGGACGACTCGCAGCCGTTCAAGCTGTCGTTCGAACCGGTCCGGCCGCGGGGTCGTGCAGGCGAGGCGTCGTCGACCGGTCCCGGTAAGAGCCGGGGCACCAAGGTGGAACCCGGGCTCCAGATCGAGGAGTTGGAGTTCGAGTCCGACGAGGATGAAGAAGAAGAGCCTCCGTTGAGCGGGCGGGGCCGGCGGCGGTAGTGAGTGATGTGCCCGGGGAATCAGAGTCGGGGCTGTCGACCCCCGGGGCTTCCGTCGAGGAACATTTTCTGCGACCCCCGACACTCCGTGTGTTCTCACGGGTCGTCCGCACACTGCAAGACCGATTTCCAAGTCTTGCAGTGTGCTTTTATTGGAATGCATTGGAGGAAACAGTACGAACGGCTCGCCGCTCTGGGAACTCGGCTCAGCGGACTGGCGAACCCGGTCTGTGAACAGGTTTCGCAATCGGGAGCGAACTCTGCTCGACTTCGCCCGGCAATCCACAGCCTTCGTGGCCCCCTCGCGCCGGCAATCGGCCCACCACATGGTGGGCGTCCCTCTCTTTCTGTCGAGTGAAAGAGGCTGTCGAGTGAAAGAGGAAACCGGGCGAGCCCGGGCGCGGGACCATGCCAGGGTTTTCCAAAAAACTGGCCGCCGGGGCGGTGGTTTTTCTGGGTTCGACTTGCTTGCATAGACGATCACTGATATATCAACGGCTTGGCAGTAGGGTTCATGGTGGTCGAGGGAAAACCCCGGCACCAATTCAACCTTTCCCCTCTTCTTGAGGCACCGGTCATGTTGAATCTTCTGGGGAGCAAGTTTTCTCGGACTTGCGACGGTGTGAATCGCCGGAATTTTCTGAAAGTCGGTTCCCTGGGGTTGGGGGGCCTGGGGTTGGCCGACCTGTTGCGGTTGCGAGCCCAGGCGGCTCCACACCGGCTGGCGGCCGATACCTCGGTGGTCTGGCTGTGGTTGGGAGGCGGGGCCACCCACGTGGAGACATTTGACCCGAAGATGACCGCTCCGGCCGAGTATCGGTCGGCAGTCGGGGAAGTGGCGACTCGCATTCCCGGCGTCACCATCGGCGGCCTGTTCCCCAAGATTGCCGACCTCGCGGAACACTTCAGCTTCGTCCGGTCGTTCGCCCACACCAACAGCGGGCATGGCGGCGGCACGCATTACGTGATGACCGGCTACGACTATCCCCCAGCCGATCAGAACATGCCCCCCATCAAGCCCAGCCTGGGCTCGATTGTGGCCCGGGAACGAGGGGCCAGCCATCCCCAAACGGGCATTCCCACGTATGTGCGGATGAATGGCATTTATGGTGACGGCGCAGCCTGGTTGGGAACCTCCTATGGCCCCTTCGACTCGGGGGGTGAGGCGCAGCGGAACATGAACATGCAGATCACACTGGACCGGCTGGGAGACCGGCGCGGGTTGCTGTCGGGACTTGACCGCATCAACCGGCAGGCCGACCGCACCGGACTGATGCAGGGGCTCGACTCGTTCGAAACCCAGGCATTCGATCTGGTGCTGGGACGGGCCAAAGAGGCGTTTGATCTCAATCGGGAAGATCCCCGGGTGCGGGCCAAGTACGGCACTGGGGTGGGCGAGCAGATGCTGCTGGCCCGCCGCCTTTGCGAGGCGGGGTGCGGCTTTGTCACGCTGCACCACGGCGGGTGGGACATGCACGGCCAGATTGTGCAGGGTCTGCAATCGCTCTGTCCGCAGATCGACCAGGCGGTGTCGAGTTTCGTTGACGACTGCGTGCAGCGGGGACTCGACAAGAAGATTCTGCTGGTGATCTCGGGTGAGTTTGGGCGCACACCCCGCATCAATGGCTCGGCCGGACGAGATCACTGGGCGCCACTGTCGACCTTGGCGTTCGCCATGGGGGGACTGAAGAACGGCCAGGTGATTGGCGAATCGAGCCCCAAGGTTGAGGTCCCCGCATCGACCCCCATCACTCCGCAGGACATGATGGCGACGCTGTTCCAGGTGCTGGGACTCGACCGCGAACTGGCCTACCAGGATCCCGCCGGTCGCCCGACCCCCATGATCACCAACGGGCACCCCATTCGTGAACTCGTTGGATGACCGGCCGTCGGTAAAACGTGGCGACACGGTCTGGACTGCCCCCTCGTAGGATTTCGCCTTCCATTCCTGCGTGGGTGCCGCAGTTTGGCCAAGATGTGCGGACTGCGGAGACTTCGGCGGAATCAGCGACTGTGTGACCCCGCGGGGTATGAGCTGGGCGACTGCACTCGGCCCCGATTGGTCAAGCGGCGGAGCATGAGATAAAGTTTTGACAGGAGTAACCCAGAGGGCTCGCCGCCCCCGGGTCACCCTCCGACGAACTGCTCACCCTCCTGTCGCGATCATTTCCTGTGCCGACTGCCACCTCGTCCTCTGCCCGTCCCCTGGCCCTGGTGACGGGTGCCTCGACCGGAATTGGGGCTGAGTTCGCCCGCCGACTCGCGGCGGATGGCCACGATCTGGTACTGGTCGCCCGGAGTTATTCGCGATTGGAACGGCTGGCGGCCGAATTGCGGCAGCAGCATGGTATTCGGGCCGATGTGTTGGCGGTCGACCTGACCCTGTCTTCGTCTGTGCAACGGATCGCCGACGCACTCGGCCACCGCCTCGATGAGGTGGCCGTGCTGATCAACAACGCCGGGTTCGGGCTCTCGGGGGCGTTCGTCAAGCAGTCCGAACAGGAACTGGTGGAGTTGATGCAGTTGAATATGACCACGCTGGTGCAGTTGTGCCGGCGGGTGTTGCCTGGCATGCAGGCCCGCCGCTCCGGCCGAATTCTGAATGTCAGCTCGACGGCCGCCTTTCAACCAGGCCCAGGCTTTGCGGTCTACTGCGCGACCAAGTCGTTTGTGCTGTCGTTCTCCGAAGCGCTCGCCCATGAGGTGCGCGGATTGGGAATCACGGTGACCTGCCTGGCCCCGGGGCCGGTTGAGACCGAATTCGCCAGCCGGGCGACAATGCACGAAAGCCCGCTGTTCCGGTGGGGGAAGATGTCGGTCCGGCAATGTGTGAACGCCGGCTACCGGGCGATGCAACGCGGCCGTCGATTGAAAATTCCCGGTCTGTTCAATCACATGCTGGCCTTCGGCACCCGGATTTCTCCCCGACGATTGACCACCGCTCTGGCCAGTTGGATGTTGGGCCGGCGGTGGCGCACGACGGGCACGAGTGTGGGCTGATACGCCATTGCGGGTGGGTGATCTGCTACCGTCGCCAGGCGTTCTCACCCGGAACCGAATCGCGTCACTCCCTTTTCAGGACCAGGAAATAGCCGTCGGTCTGGTCGGGAAGCAGCCGCCAGGGGGTGGGGGACAGCCGCAGTTCCGGTACGTCCTGGGGGCCGCGAATCTGACTGCCTGGAGCGCGCAAATCGATCACGATGTATTCGCAATCGTCGGGCACAATGGGCCGGTAAGAACTGTAATCGTACGACCGCGCGTGATGGGTGAAGCGGGGATGGATCAGATCGGTCGAGGCGACGCGGGCAGTGGGGGGAATCTGCGCGAGCACCTGCTCGAATCGGCGACTGCGCTCGCCGGGGACATAAAGTTCCCGCCAGTAGCCAGAACTGTGCGGATCCCAAAACGCCAGACTCTGGGGCGAGACGCCAATCCAAAACCCTGAAACCCCGGCTGAGAGCAGCACCCAGCCGGCTGTGGGGATCAGGCAGAACCGCGCTGCATGGGCCGTGTCTGCACTGGCAAGGGCCGGGGTTTCATTGCCAAAGCCGGCAGTGACCGGGTCTGCGGCGAGCCAACGCCGGGCCAGGGGTGCCGTCACCCGCCCCGCGTTCGCCAGACCATGTGCGGCACTCCATAACAGAATGGGGACCAGCGGGGCGTGGAAGTGGTGCAGGGGTGAATCGGTGATGTCGCTGAGGCAGAGCACGCCAAACAGCGGTGCCGCCACCAGCAATCGGCTGGGTGAGAGCAACGGCAGCCCTCCCACGGGAACCAGCAGGCCGATCGCAAACAATGCCGACTCAGGGCGCCACCACCGTCGCCAAACCGCCCCGGGATGCTTCAGCACTGTCGTCACGATCGAATCGGTGCTGTCACCCAGGTCCGAGAAGTATTGGGCGAAATGGACATCGCCCCCCCCGCGGAACCAGGGAAGAATCACCTTCACCACCAACACCAGCCAGGCGGTGGAGAGCAGCATCAGCCCCAGCCCCCCCAGGCGAATCCGGCGATCGGCGGCGGGCTCGGCCGGAACCGACCCTGCGGGCCAACACAGGGCAATCCACAGTCCCAGCGGGGCCAGCACCGGGGCAACATCTTCCTGGCACAACAATGTCAACAGGAGCCACAGGGTGCACGCCCGAAATCGCCGTTTCTCCAGGGCGTCGAGGGCCAGCAGCAGGAAGGGTATTTCAAACGAGTTGGGTCGGAATGTCTTGAAGTCGATCGCGATGTCGAGGAACTGCACTGGGAAGGCCAACAGGTAGGCGAGCGCCAACAGGGTGGCTGCGGTGGAGTTGCCAGTGGCCCGGCGGGTGATCCAAAACACCGGAATCGCACCAGCCGCGAGGGCCGCCGACTGGACCAGCTCGAGCAGCAGGTGCGAGGGCCAGAGCAAATACGCCGGAACCAACAGCAGGTGCACGACCTGCACATGCTCTCCCAAAAACAGGCGTCCATTGTCGAGGTAGCTGCGGAACCCCTTTCCGTGCAGCAGGTTCCAGAGGTGCTCTTCGTACATCGCCGAGTCGCCATGCGGCAGCCGCAGGGCGTGATACAACTGCCAGTTCAACCCGGTGACGACCAGCGTGTAAATCAGCATGCCCCGCCAGACGGCCCAGGGAATTGCCACCAGGCCTCCGCCGCTTTCTCTGCCCCCAGGCTGCTCCGGCTGCGTGCCACCGTCGGTGGTCGCGATCAGACGGAACTGAGACAGAGCCATCCACGTGGCTCCCCAGCCAGCCACGGCGGCGGTCAGCCAAAAAGGGAGCGAGCCGTGCAGCAGGGAAACTCCATCCCCCGTCGGCCCAACCATTTCCAACAGGACATTCAGCAGCATAAACCCGGCTGGCACCAGCCACCACACGGTTCCTGCTGTTCCAAACGCAGCCCAAGCCCACCGCATATCCCGCCCCGTGCGCCAGGCGAGCGCCAGGCTCCCGAGCAGCCAGGATCCGAACACCCACACCCCCGCGCTCAGCAGCGGCGGAAGGAATGGGACTTCTCCCAGACTGAAATTCGCGCGATGACGGATCTGGCCGCCACAAAGGGTGACGAGATCGTGCCAGAGTCCGGGGCTGATCAGCGTCTGAGCCAGTGTGCCGCGGGAAAGGATTTCCACCAGCACCCAGCTCTGTGCCAGGGTGGCCAACCCAACCCACAGCAGCGCGGCTGTCAACGAGGGGGAGCGGGACGAGCCCGGCGGGAAGCGCGACACGGAACCAGCGGGAATGACAACTCTCCTCCAGGACAGGACGTCAGCGTGGACAGGCCAACGCCGATTCTACTATGAAGCCCGGGCCGCAGGGATCATGCCCCCGCCGCCGTTTCATGTCCACGGCAACTCCCGGGACATGTCGCGACAAAGACTTGACGATCTTCCCGACTGGACCGGTTGCCATGCTGCCCGAAGTTTGCCCCCATTCCACCGTCTGCAAGCTGGGGGGCAGCCTGCTGGACTGGAGTGGGCTGCCCGGGGCGCTCCCTTGGTTGCAGCAGCAGTGGCCGGGGCGACCTCTGGTGCTGGTGGTGGGTGGGGGTCAGACCGCCGACGTAGTGCGGCAATGGGATCGCCTCTTTGATCTGGGTGCCGAACGGGCCCACTGGCTGGCGCTCGAATCGCTGGCGCTGAATGAAAGTCTGGCGACGGAACTCTGGCCCCGCCTGCGTCCTGCGAGAAATCGCGCCCAGGTCGAGGCGGCGCATCGCGATGGGGTCCCGGCTCTCATTTGTGCCAACTGTTTCATCCGGTGGGGCGAGCGCCAGGCATTCCCCCCCCTGCCCCATACCTGGCAGGTGACGACCGACTCGATTGCGGCATGGGTGGCGACGGTGTTGGACGCAGGGGAACTGGTCCTTGCCAAATCCGTCAATCTGCCAGCCGGGTGTTCGCTCACCGAGGCGGCCGCACAGGGTCTGGTCGACCAGTACTTCCCCCACCTGGCCGGTGGAGTCCCCCGCATCTCGTGGGTCAATCTGCGGAGCGAAGCTCCCTCCCCGGTCCTGTGGCAGACTGCGTGAGACAGCTCACGCGCCACCCGCCAACCCGTGTCCGACGAAGCGTGTCACACGGGACGTACTTCCGTGTCGACATCCCGTCACTACGCTTCGACGATGTCCCCCCGCGTGCTCTCGATGAAGTTCAGCACATCCTGCTGCTCGGCGGCGGGAACCTGCAACTCGTTGAGGGTGTCGCGCAGGTGACCCAGAAAAATGGACCAGTCGGATGACGAGATGCGCATGCCGCGATGCGAAGTGACCATGTCGCGGCCGCGGTAGTACATGGGCCCCCCGGCACTCTGGCAGAGGAAGTCGATCAGCAACTGCTGTTCGCGCTGAATGCCGTCGGTTCCTCGATGCGCCCAGAACCGGCCCAATTGCGCATCGGCCTGCAGACGGGGCAACAGGTTGCGGGCGGTGGCGGCGATGGCGTCGTAACCCCCCAGCCGTTCATAGAGCGAGGCGAGTTGCGGGGGGAGTGCCTGGGGCTTGACCATGAGTTGGAATTCCTTGGGGGGATGGGCGAAACGCTGGCAGGGCAGAGAGGCGACCAGAGTCGACTGGGGACCGTTCCAGTTCAGACGGGGGGTCGGGCCGCGGGTTGGCCGTCACTGATTGGGCTGGTAGTTGCGTCCCAGCAGATCGATGTCGGCCGGCTGGGGAATCTCGGGGGTCACGATCTTCCAGGTGTCTCCCATCTCGCGCATCGCCCGGAAATCCACGGGGGCATAGGCGATTTCGAGATCGGGGGTGGCGAGCCGCTTGCCATCGCGCCGGGCTCGCAACACGGCTTCGAGAATCCCGGTCGACAACAGGGTGCGCTCGACCGGGTACGGCGCCTTGGCCGTACGGCAGAACTCCTGAATGGCATGCGACAGTGCTTTGAACAGATTGCGGTTTTGCCAGGGGCCGACGTAGTACGCCGTGGCCCGGGGCTGATTCTCACCCGACAGTTGCACCGCCACGTTCCAGCGGGTGGCGCTGCGTCCCACCCGCACCACCAGCCCCTGCAGGCCGTCTTTGTAATGCAGTCGCAGGGCGTGGGGAGGATCGGCATTCTCATCCCCCACCTCGCTGAGCTTGTCGGGAATCTTCCCCAACTCGGCAATCAAAGCGGCATCCACCAACGGCCTCCAGCCTTCGTCGGTCAACAGTTTGTCGAGCGCCTCGCCGGTGAAGAACTCGACCGCCGACACCCCGGTCTCGCCCCCCGCGCGAGCCTCGACAACCGACTGCAGCAGCTCGATGCCATGAAAGTCGTAAGACTCCAACGGACCTCCATGCACGGCCACAGCCTTGGTCAGGCGGGCACTGGCCGGCAGCTCGAACGCCGGTCGACGGGTTGCCAGCGGTACCGAGCTGCCCGCCATGAAAGGCATCTTCAGCTCGCGGGCGGTCTGATACATCTCGCGCGCCCAGTCCCAGCGGTACGAGAGATGTTTGTCGTTGAACAACGGCACCACCCGTCCCGACTGCCGCATCACCGCCACCGATTCATCAAAAAACCGCTTGCGCGGATACTCCTGCTGCCCCAGTTCATTGATGGGGTAGCGCCCCTGCTCGGCGATTGACAGCACGGCATCCACCGCCAGTTTCTGCCCCCCCCGGCACAGCGCCTGAGCAATGGTGTCGTAGAGGGGAATGCGGTAGCGGGCCGAGATTTCGCGCCCCATCTCCTTCTCGGGAAACTGGTCCCCATACAGGGCCACCACATCGCAACCAGGATCGGTCTTCTTCCCGTTGAACAGATACGGTTCCAGGAAGTTCTCGAGAATCACATGCGCGTGCGAACGATAGGTGAACTCGGTGAAGAGCACCGCCACCTGCGGACGGCGGATCTGATTGGCCAGCAGAGGCCAAGGGGTGGCGGCCAGGGTGGCCGCGGTCTGCAGAAAGCGACGGCGCGTCGTGTTCAAGGGGCCCATGGCAGAACTCGCGGAGGGAGGAGGGACATGAGGGAGAGCCGATCCACCCGGCAGACCGGCAGAGGAGGGAGGGCTGGGGCAAAAACTCGACCTGGGAGCGTCAACTGCCCGCAGGCGACCAGCCCGGTTGGGGCGTGGCTGAGATCACGACGGTCCCCGGTTGGAGTCGGGCGATCTGCTGTTGGGCGTTCGCCACTTCGGCTGCCGTCGTGTGGATCTCGAACTCGAGGTGGAACGTGCGGGACTCTCCGGGAGCCAGCCGTACAACACGTCCCTGGGTCCGTTCGAAAGCCTTGGGATTGGGGAAATTGGTGGCTGGCTCAAGCCCGGTGCAATAGCCGTCGGCCGCCGCCTGCGTGTTCTTCCACAGTGCGAAACAGGGGAGTTCGCGGGGCCAGTACTTGAGGCTGACACCACACGAGCCGGCCGCATTCCGCAGCAGGGCGTGGGTTTTTCCCTGCGTGTCGGCCACGGGTTGGAAGTAGTAGACCTGCTCGGCATACCCGGAGGTGGGCCCCAGAAAGGTATTCCAACCCGAGACCCCTTCGGCCGCACGGGGATCACGGGGAACGACCTGCGGTGCGGGGAGCTCGATCTGAGAACCGGCTTCGAGGAATGGCGGACCGAACTGTGTGTGATAAAGCAGTTGCAGGTCGGCCTCGTGCCCGGCGAGGTTGGTCACTTCGTCGCGAATCGAAAAGCTGGCTGAGCCGAGCGTGGTGGTGAGCGTGCTGGTTAACCGCAGACGGGGGCCGAACAGAATCGCTTCATCCACCACCCCCTGCACCTCAATCGTGCCGGGGCCACTGGTGTCGACCGAGACCCGGACGTAGTGGGCGGGGATGTTGGCTACACGGCCGTGCAGGGTGACACCGTCTCCCGGTGGGCCATTGGCCTCGAGGCCACATCGGCAGAGCCATTCGTTGAAACCGGTCAACCAGCCAATCCCACCGCGGTCCTGTGCGTCGACGAACGCCGGGTGGACGGGCTGTTCGACGGGCGACTTCCAACCGAGCGCCAGCCCGTCGCACGAGCCCTTCCAGAGCCCCAGACCGCGGGTGGGCAACAGGGCGAGGCTCAGGCGGCCGTTGTGCACCTCGACGACATCCACCCCATCCGAGACCCCGCCGCGCAAGGTGAATTTCTCGATCCGCCCCGCCACGGGGCCGGTACCGGCGACGGCGACCGCGAACTCGTCGATCCAGGTACGGGAGGCGAGGTCGGTGAGAGTCCAGGAATGCTTGCTCATGGGTCGGCGGGGAGGTTGACGGGAGATGTGGGGAACACCCGGGGGGGGACGAAATTCCGGAAACGGAGTATAAGTCTCCCTGGGGGATTTCGATAATCCGCCGCCCCCCAAACTGACGGCAGCCTAGTGGCGCGTCGGGGGGACCCGCCACCCGGTCGTCCTGCCGCGAACCGGCTGCCCACCTGGAATGACAGACATGTCCTGGACCGCGACCTACTTTCGCTGGAAATTCGCCGCCCTGTTGGGGGCGATGCTCTCGGTGTTCGCCTTGCGCATGCTGCACCGGTGGTACGACCTGCCGGAGGCGGTGGTGGAATCGACGGGCGTGCTGGTGCTGTTGCCGGCACTGCTGTCGCTGCTCGACGACCGGCGGCTGCGGGTGGTGGCGGTGATGGCGGGGATCCCGGTCATGCTGTTGGTGGTGATTTCAAACCTCGTCCCTGCGGCGGGGTTGCATGTTCCCCGGGTGGTGGCGCGGGCGGGGACTGCGGCGTACATGCTGCTGGTGGTCTTCGCCATTCTGCGATTGCTGGTGACGACGATCGAGGTGACTCTCGATGAGGTGGTGGGGGCGTTCGTGGGTTACCTGATGGTGGGGGTGTTGTTCTCGGAACTGTATTGCGTCGCCTTGATGCTTGATCCGCAGGCCATCTCGGGGGATGCCGACGACACTCCGGTGGCGGCAGCCGCAGTCACGGAATCGGGGAGTTCGAACCCGGACCTGCGGATCGGCATGGAGCGCTGGAACAGGGCGCAGTATTTCAGTTTCGTGACCCTGACGACGGTGGGCTACGGAGATCTGCATCCGCGCACCCCGCTGGCACGGATACTGGCGGTGTTCGAGGCAATCACCGGGCAGTTTTACCTGGCGGTGATGGTGGCGGGACTGGTCGGCATTGGGGCCAGCCAACATCACTCCCGGCATCAGCAGGAGGCTGCGCGACGATCTGCACAAGCAGAACGTTCCCGTCCTGTGGAGGGAGAGCCGCCTCCCGGTTGAACGGGGAGCCCATGCGGCGGGAGTTCAGGCCGTTTCAAGAGAGCCCGTCGATCGTTCCATCCGCCGCCACTCGGACGCGCCGCGCGGCGGGATTGGCGGGAAGCCCGGGCAGAGTGCTGATCTCACCCGCCAGGGCGTAGACAAAACCCGCCCCGGCCGCCAAACGCAGTTCGCGGATTGGAACCACAAACCCACGCGGCCGACCCAGCCGTCGCGGATCATGCGAGAGCGAATACTGCGTCTTCGCAATACAGACCGGCAAGGCCCCATGCCCCGTGCGGATCAACTGCTCCAACTGTCGGCGCGCCACCGGTTCGAGCTGCACTTCCTCGGCACCGTAGACCCGGGTGGCAACCCGGTGCAGTTTCTCTTCGAGCGGGTCGGACGGCGCGTACAGCGGCGCAAACCGGCTCGGTGGGGCCGACAATTCGATCACCTGCCGGGCGAGCTCCAGGGCGCCGGCCCCGCCCTGGGTGAAGACCTCCACCGGAGCGGCCCCGTCGGCTCCCGCCTCACGGGCCAGCCGCAGCAGCAGGTCGAGTTCCCCAGGCGTGTCTTCGGGAAACCGGTTGACCGCCACAACCACCGGCACTTGGAACGCGTGCAACAGGTCGAGGTGGGCCTGCAGGTTGGCGAGACCGGCACGCAGGGCCGGTTCGTTGGGCTGCAACAGCTCAACAGGCAACGGCTGACCGGGCCGCACCTCGAACTGCCCACTGTGCAGCTTCAACGCCCGGAGCGTGCAGACCAACACCTCGACCCGTGGCACAAGTTGACTGACAGAGCAGTTGATGTGAAACAGTTTCTCGGCCCCGCAATCAGCCCCAAAACCGCTTTCGGTGACCACGAAGTCGGCGAGGCGGCTGGCGGTGAGGTCGGCTATCACCGACGAGTTGCCATGGGCGATGTTGGCGAACGGACCGGCATGGACGAGAGCCGGGGTTCCCTCGCAGGTCTGCACCAAATTGGGCCGCAGGGCGTCGCGCAGCACCGCCAGCAGGGCGTCGGTCACCCCCAGGTCGGCCGGGGTGACGGGTTGCTGGTCGGAGGTGTGGCCGACAACCATGCGGGCCAGGCGTTCGCGGCAGTCGGCCAGGTCGCGCGCCAGGGCCACGATGGCCATCACTTCCGAAGCGGCCGTCAGGTCGAACCCGGTCTCTCGGACCGATGCCTGCGGATGGTGCCCCAACCCGGTGACGATCTGGGCCAGACCTTTGTCGCTGCAGTCGATCACCCGTCGCCAGGTGATGGCGTCGGGGTGCAGGTGAGGGGAAAATCCCCGGCGGGAGTGATTGTCGACCAGGGCCGCCAGCAGATTGTGGGCCGCCGCGATGGCGTGCAGGTCACCCGTGAAGTGCAGATTGATGTCGGTGGCGGGTTCGAGGGTAGCTCGGCCCCCCCCGGCACCACCCCCCTTGATGCCAAACACCGGAGCCAGCGAGGGTTGCCGGAGGGTGGCAATAGCGGTCTGGCCCAGACGACAGAGAGCCATCGCCAGACCAATGGTCACCACCGTCTTCCCCTCACCGAGGGGGGTGGGGTTGATCGCGGTCACCCCCACGAGGCGCCCCTGCGGACGGTCTTGCCAACGGGTGGCGCAATCCAGATCCAACTTGGCCTGGTACCAACCCCGGGGCTCCCAATCGTCGGTCGAGAGTCCCAGGCGAGTCGCCAGTTGATCGATCTTGAGTTCGGGTGGCATGGCAGAGCAGAAAGCGGACCGGGTGGGGACTTGCTATGGGGATTGACCTGGGTGTGCGGCGGGTTGTCGGTCAGGATCCGCCCCGGGTGGAAAGTACCAAAAGCGAACGGGTGGAGTGACGTTTGGGAGGGCTGGACCGGTTTCCAGCGGGCTGGATGGCTCGCGCGGGGCTGGATTTTGGTGGAACCCGCAACGGTCACGCGACTTTCCCCCTCCCAATCGATAGAATTCTTGAAGGATTAGAGAGCTGGCGACTCAAGGTTTGGCGGGCGGTTGGATTTGGGGTTGGATGAGTTGGAATGTCGAGCGAACTTCCGGAACCGCTGCATGTCCTGGCCGTGGGGGCGCATCCCGACGACGTCGAGATTGCGATTGGCGGAACGTTGGCCCGGCTGGTGCAGCAGGGATATCGAGTCGGCATCGTCGACCTGACTGACGGCGAGCCCACCCCGGGCAGTCCCGGTCCCGAGGCCCGGCTGCGGGAAGCGGTCGAGGCCGCCCGAATCCTGGGTGTTACCGTACGGGAAACCCTCGACCTGCCCAATCGCCGTCTGTTCGACTCGCATGAGGGCCGACTGGAATTGGGGAAGGTGATCCGGCGGCTGCGGCCGGAGATTGTGATCGGTCTGGCTGCCAAGACTCCCTTGGCCTCTCCCGATCACCAGCAGGCGGTCCAGTTGACCGACGCGGCGATCTTTTATGCCCGTCTCAGCAAATGGGACGAACAATTCGATGGGCTTCCCGTGTATTCCGTCCGGAAGCAACTCTGGTACCAACTGGGGTTCGCCTCGCTCGAGTTGCCTCCCAGCGGTGGCCACTTCGTGGTCGACATCAGCGAGACGTTCGAGATCAAAATGCAGGCAATCCGGGCGTATGCCTCGCAATTTCCACCGTCGAAAGATCGCCTGTTTCGCACACTCGAGGCACAAAACCGCTTCTATGGCGGCAGTGCCGGGTTTGAACTGGGAGAACTGTTCCACTCGACGCATACCCTCGGTACACGGGATCTTGTCGCCCAGGTGTGCCCATGAGCCCTCCGCCGGCCGGACTGGGTTGGGGTGGGTTTTTCGACCGTCGCCACGCGGCGAAGAACAAGGCTCCGCTGGACCTCTCGTGGGGCGCTTACAGCGTGGTCGGGAATTTCCGTCCCAATAACGAAGACCGGTTCTTCGTCGATCCTCTGGGGCGGTTTTTTCTGGTCGCAGACGGCATGGGGGGCCAATCGGCGGGAGAACGGGCCAGTGCCCTGGCAGCCGAGGTCATTCCCCAAGTGCTCGCCAAAGAACTCGATTTCGAGAAGGGTGACGATGCCCAGATCATGGCGGCACTCCAGCACGCAGTCTCAAACGCCAACACCGAGATCATTTCTCAAAGCACTCTCGATCCCCTGTGCCATAACATGGGGACCACCCTGGCCCTGCTGTTGCGTGTGGGGAACCAGTTCCACGTGGTCGGTCTCGGCGACAGCCCTGTCTACCGACTGCACGGGGGGAACCTGGCGAAGCTGACCACCGACCACTCCCTCACCCAGGCCCTCGTGGATGCGGGCACGCTCTCGGCCTCAGAGGCGGCCAACCACCGGTACCGGAATGTGCTCTACCGCTACCTGGGAACCAAGGAAGGCTATCTGGGAATCAAGGATGGGAACTTGCGCGAAGAGATCCGCTCGGGTGAACTGGAGCCGGGTGACCGCTTTCTGATCTGCTCGGATGGAGCGCTCGACGGCCTCAACGAAGGCCGCTTGCGTGAACTGCTGACCCGCAGCCACCACCCTCAGAAGGCGGCCGAAGAGATCGTCAACGCCTCACTGACCGGGGGTTCACGCGACAACATCACCGCGATTGTGGTGTTTGTCGGTCCGTAAAACCCATCACTGCACCAGCCCTCCTTGACCAACCCGGGGGCGATTGCCGCCGCCCGGTCTGCCTTCCCCAGCTTGTGCCTCCCCAGGCGGCTGTCACATCGGCCCCCCCCCCCGGTGGGCCAGAAGGACCCCGTCCAAGCAGCTCAGTCG